>NZ_BAABFO010000035.1:0-47198 GCF_039541095.1 Pigmentiphaga soli | reverse complement strand
AACCGCACCACAGGCTCGGCGGGACGAACCTTCAACGGCGCCAGAAACGCCTTCAGCTTGGAACGCATCTTCGAGGACACCAAGGAAGGCTATTACGAGACCCTGGAAGCCAGTTCGCAGGGATGGCACCAGGGGCAGCACGACGTTAAGCCCTGGCTCGACTACTTCTGGGGCGCCTTGTTGCGGGCCTACCGTGAGTTCGAGGAGCGTGTCGGCACCATCGAACGTGGCCGTGGCAGTAAAGGCGACCGGGTGCGTGCGGAAGTCCTGGGACGCACTCTGCCGTTTTCGATTTCCGAAATCGAAGAAGCCTGCCCGGGCGTGAGCCGAGATATGGTGCGGCTGGTACTGCGGGCGATGAAGTCAGAGGGATTGATCGAGTCCACGGGCAAGGGGCGAGGAGCGAAGTGGAAACAAGTCAAGGTAGAGGGGGAAAACTGATGCAACAGCCCCTGACGCAGTATCAAAGCCAGTATTACGCATGGCTTCTGACACGCCGCGCGGCAGGCGACTCCGTGGAGTCGCTGGCATCAACGCTGGTCGACTCGCAGGTTGATCTCAATCCGCATCAGGTCGATGCAGCCCTCTTCGCATGCCGCAAGCCTACTACCTCGCGCTGCGGCAAACCCAGGGCTCGATCCGGACCGAAACACCGGACTGGCAGCCCTGGCTGATCTTCTTCTTACGCGCGTTAGCAGAGCAAGTGCGCCGGCTCAACCGCAAGGTCGAGCGCGAAAAGTTGGTGCTTGCCGCCCTATCCCAACTGTCGCTGCAAATTGTCGAGTTCGCGCGGGAGCATGGCCGTATCACAATGGGAGAAGCGATCCGCCTGACCGGCGGCAGCCGCAACACACTCAAGCAGCATTTTCGTGTACTGGTGGAACAGGGACACCTTAGCCGGCATGGAAGCGGGCGTGGGGCTTGGTATGAAATGCGATAGCGAGGCTCAAGCAAGCCATGATGCGCCTTGAAGCGATACTTCCAACGCCGTGCCGCGTCGCATCCTTCCCGACAACGCCCCATGTCATCCATCGATCGTAGTCAGCCGCTTCTCCATCTCCCGCATCTGCTCGTACCCCATCAGCTTCATGATGTCTTCGATCCCCACCAGCAGATCCGGCCGATCGGCCGGTTCGCCGCTTTCCATCACGCCCCTCATCACCTGCAGCGCCTGCTGCATGGCGTGAATCGCCGCCGCCGGCAGCATGCGCGGCAGGCTGATGCGCTTGACGCCCAAGGCCTTCAGGCGCGGCAGCGGGATCAGCGGGGTGGTGGGCCGTTTGCGGATGCCGAAGCCCATGTTCACGCTGACGGGAATGCCGGCGGCATCGACGATGCGCTTGATGTCGTCCTCGGTGCGAACCGCGTCGGGAAACAGCATGTCCGCGCCCGCCGCCGCATAGGCCTTGGCACGGCGCATCGTGCCTTCGACGCCTTCGATGGCCAGCGCGTCGGTACGGGCGATGATGACGAAATCGTCGTCCCGGCGGGCCAGGCAGGCGGCCTCGATCTTCTTTACCATCTCGGCCTGGCTGACGACGTCTTTGCCGGGCATGTGCCCGCAGCGTTTCGGGCTGACCTGGTCCTCGATATTGATGCCGGCCACGCCGGCTTCCTCGAACATGCGCACGGTGTGGAACACATTGACCGGATTGCCGTAGCCGTTGTCGGCATCCGCGGTGAGCGGGATGGACACCGAGCGCGCCAGGTTGCGGCAATGGCCGACGTTTTCGGTCAGCCCCATGACGCCGATGTCGGCAATGCCGAGCAGCGCGTTCGAGATCGCGGCGCCGCTGGTGCAGGCGGTCTTGAAGCCGGCGGCCTCGACCAGGCGGATGCTGTAGCCGTCGTACACCCCGGGGGAGACGATGAAGGCTTCGTTCTCGAGCAGTTCCCGGAATTTGCGGGCACTCTTCATGCGATGACTCCTAAAAAATCCCACGCTTTCAGCCGCCGCGGCTCGTCGTGGCCTCGGGGTAGGGCAGGTGTTCCGAGAGATGCCTGGCCGCGCGCTCGATGTGCGAGCGCATCAGCGACTCGGCCAGTCCGGCGTCGCGCGCCTTGATTGCCCGCAGTATCTGCCAGTGTTCGTCATAGGCGTCGTGCTTGCGTTCGAGCACGGTGCCGGAATGGCGGCGATAGATGCGCAGCAGGTGGTACAGGTCGCCGCACAGCGCATGGATGATCCGCTGGTTGCCGCAGGCGCGGACGATGCGCTCATGGAAATCGAAGGCGCGCGGCGCGGACCTGCCTTGCCCATTGCCGCCGCCGATCAATCTGTTCCTGCGGTCTTGCTCCAGTTCGGACAGCACCTGGGAGATTTCTTCATCGCTCATGCGGTGGGTGGCGAGATTGCAGGCCACGCCTTCCAGCGCCATCCGCATCTGGAACAGTTCAAGGGCGGACTCGGCCGATAGCGAGACGACCCGGGCCTTCTGATAGGGCTCGCGGGTGACCAGTTGAATCCCTTGCAGGCGGCGGATGGCCTCGCGCACCGGCCCGCGGCTAACGCCGAATTCCTGCGCCAGCGATACCTCGTTGATGACGCCCCCCGGCGCCAGGCGGCCTTGGTAGATCGCCTCCAGCATTTGCTGGAACACGGCCTCGGCCAATGGGCCTTGCGCATCTTCCGTGTTGAAGAAGGTCTCGACTGATTCATCCATAGTGTCAACAGTTTAGCAAAGCAGGCCGCTGAAGTGTCAACTCTTTTCCCGGACGAGTGCCGTATTCGCTAAGCCTGCCGTAAGCCTGCCTAATAAAGTGTTGACATTTGACAGGGCGGGCTCCTAACATCCGACCACGACGACCCACCGCCAAGAAAAACTCAGGCAGCAGGCTCCATTCATGATCCGCACCCTGTCCCTTCCTTCCGGACCGCACCACATTGCGGACATCTCGCAAGCGGCGGGCCGGGCCGTGTCCGACTATCCCTATGTCGTACGCGTACTTCTGGAAAACCTTTGCCGCAACCGCGCCTGGGGCCGTCCGGTAACCGAGGCGGACATCCGCGGGCTGCTCGATTGGCAGGCGCACATCGGCGCCGACCTGCCCCTGTACGTGACCCGCGTGATCCTGCCCGACTCCAGCGGCTTGCCCGTGTTGCAGGACCTGGCCGCGCTGCGCGACGCGGTCGCGGCGCGCGGCGGAGATGTCGCGGCGGTCGATACGCGGGTGCCGGTGGACCTGATCGTCGACCATTCCCTGCAGGTCGATTACTGGGGCGCCGCCGACGCCGCCGAGCGCAACCTCGCGCGTGAATTCGAGCGCAACGCCGAACGCTACCGTTTCCTGAAATGGGCCCAGCAGGCCTATGCCGGCCTGCGGCTTTTCCCGCCCGGCACGGGCATCATCCACCAGGTCAACCTGGAATACATCGCTCCGGTGATCTGCCGCGTCGAGCGTCCCGACGGCGTCTGGGCCCATCCGGATTTCGTCATCGGCGGCGACTCCCACACCCCCATGGTCAACGCGCTGGGCGTGCTGGGCTGGGGCGTGGGCGGCATCGACGCGGAAGCCGCCTTGCTCGGCCAGGCCTACTCTTTTCCGATTCCGCGGGTGGTGGGCGTGCGCCTGACCGGCCGTATCCGCCCGCCGGCGCTGACCACCGACGCGGCGCTGCTCATCACCGACACGCTGCGCCGCGCCGGCGTCACCTCCTGCGCGGTGGAATTCTTCGGCCCGGCGATCGCCTCGCTTACCGTGCAGGAGCGCGCAACCATCGCCAATATGGCGCCCGAGTACGGCGCCACCTGCGGCTACTTCCCCATCGACGGCCAGACCCTGGCCTACCTGCGCGCCACGGGCCGCTCCGACGAGCACGTCGCGCTGGTCGAGGCCTATGGCCGCGCCAACCATCTGTACCGCGACGCCGCAGACCCCACGCCGTCCTACAGCGAGATCGTCGAAATCGATCTGGACGCCGTGCTGCCCAGCATGGCGGGACCGCGGCGGCCGCAGGACCGCATGCCGCTGGCCCGGATCGCGGAAGACTTCCGGTCCCGCCTACCGCGTCCGCTGGACGACGGCGGCTTCGCCGCCGCGCAGGCGCCCGGAACCGGGGCGATGGACCACGGCAGCATCGCGCTGGCCGCCATCACCTCATGCACCAACACCTCCAACCCGGCGGTCATGCTGGCCGCCGGCATCGTCGCCCGCAAGGCGGTCGCGCGCGGGCTCCAGCCGCCGGCCTGGATCAAGCGTTCGCTCGCGCCCGGATCGCGCACCGTCACGCGCTATCTGGAAGAGGCCGGACTGCTGGCGCCGCTGGCCGCGCTGGGCTTCGACCTGATCGGCTACGGCTGCACGACCTGCGGCGGCAAATCCGGTCCGCTCCTTCCCGAGGCCGCGCGCGAGATCGAGCAGCGCGGGCTGGTCGCGGCGGCCGTGCTGTCGGGCAACCGCAATTTCGAAGGCCGCATCCACAAGCTGATCCGCGCGAACTACATCGGCGCACCGCCGCTGGTGGTGCTGTATGCGCTGGCCGGCCGCATCGACATCGACCTGGCGCATGATCCCATCGCCATCGACCCCGCCGGCGCGCCTGTCTTCTTCCATGATCTATGGCCGACGCCCGAAGAAATCGCGCAGGCCATGCCGGCCGCCACGCGCCGCGAAATCTTCGTCGACACCTACCGGACCAGCGCCGCCGGCAGCTCGCTATGGGATACGCTGGAAGCCCCGACCGGCCCGCTTTTTCCCTGGGACAGGCAGTCCCACTATCTGGTCGAGCCGCCCTTCTTCCGCCACGCCGACGCGGCAGGCGGACTGGAGCGCCTGGAGCGCGAGCTGCAAGGCGCCCGCGTGCTGGCTGCGTTCGGCGACTCGGTCACCACCGACCACATTTCCCCTGGCGGCGAGATTCCCGCCGACACGCCGGCCGGCCGCTATCTGATCGACGCCGGCGTTGCGCCCAACGATTTCAACAGCTACGTGGCACGGCGCGGCAACCATGAAGTCATGGCGCGCGCCACCTTCGCCAACATTCGCATCAAGAACCTGCTCGTGCCCGGCACCGAGGGCGGCGTCACGGTCCACTTCCCGGACCGCACGCCCTGCACCATCTTCGAGGCCGCCGGCGCCTACCGCGATGCCGGCATCGCCACCGTGATCCTGGCCGGAAAGGAATACGGCACGGGCAGCAGCCGCGATTGGGCCGCCAAGGGCTCCGCGCTGCTCGGCGTGAAGGCTGTGCTGGCCGAATCCTTCGAACGCATCCATCGCGCCAATCTGGTCGGCATGGGCGTGCTGCCCCTGGCTTTCCTGCCGGGACAGGGGTGGCGCCAACTGGGCCTGGACGGCGCCGAGAGCTTCGCCTTCCTGGGGCTGGTCGACGGCGTCATGGAGGGCGCCCCCATTACGGTGGAAGCCACGGGCCCGAGCGGCGTCATCCGCTTCCAGGTGCAGGCGCAAGTCCTGACCCAGGCCGAACGCCAGCTGATGCGGGAAGGGGGCATTCCGGCCAGCGTCCTGCGCGCCTGCCTGCACGCCTCCGGCACCGTCCCGGATTTCAACGGGGAAACGCAGCCCCGACCCTGAAGTGCAATTCAAAAGGAGACACGTGATGTCAGCACATACCATTTCGCGGCGCTGCCCGCCCCAGGGCGACGCCGGCGACATCTTTCCGTCGAACAGCCGCCGGCGCCAACTGCTGCAAATGGCTCCGGCGCTGGCCGCCGCCGGCATGGCGCCGTGGGGAAAGGTTGCCGCCGCCGCTTATCCCGACCATCCGATACGCGTCATCGTCCCGTTCGCGCCTGGCGGCGGCAACGACTTCATCGGCCGTTTCATCGCCCAGCAGCTCGGGCGCGGCCTGGGCCAGCCGGCCGTGGTCGACAACCGGGCCGGCGCGGGCGGGGTGATCGGCGTCGAAGAGGGGGCCAAGGCGCCAGCCGATGGCTATACGCTGACGCTGATCGGGCTCAGCTACGCCGTCAACCCCAGCCTGTACAAGCTGTCTTTCGATCCGGTCAAAGACATCACGCCCATCGGGAAAGTATCCGACGGCGCGCTGGTGATGGTGGTTCCGGCCTCGCTCAAGGCCCGCACGCTGCAGGAGTTCGTCGCGATGGCAAAGGCCGAGCCGGGAAAAATAAACTACGCGACCTCCGGCGCCGGCAGCATCATCCATCTGGCCACCGCCCACTTCGCGAGCCTCGCCGGCATAGACATGGTGCACGTGCCCTACAAGGGCGGCGGGCCGGCCCTGAGCGACACGCTGACGGGCCGCACGCAATTGTTCATCAGCAGCATCCCGGAGGCCCTGCCGCATGTCAAGGCGGGCAAGCTGCGCGCCCTGGCCGTCACCACCAGCACGCGCAACAACATGCTGCCGGACGTGCCCACCGCCGCCGAGGCCGGATTGGGCGGGTTCGAGGTCAGCCTGTGGAACGGGCTGATCGGGCCCAAGGGCATGCCGGCCCCGGTGGTGCGGCGCCTGAACGAGGAAATCGGCCGCGCCCTGGCCCGGCCCGACGCGGTCAAGGTCCTGGAAAACGCCGGCTATACGGCGGCCCCGGATACGCCCGAACAGTTCGGCCGGACCATAGCCGAGGGCTTGGATCTGTGGGGCCGCGTGGCCCGCGAGGTGGGCGTCAAGCCGGAGTAAGCGGCAATCGATACATCGAAGAGGAATCCGATGACAGCAAAATTGATCCTGACCGGCGACGTCAATCTGATGAACGTCTCCGATCCGGAAGTGCCGTTCCGGCGCGTGCGCCCGGCATTTCAAGCGGCCGATCTGGTCTTCAGCAATCTGGAGTGCTGCCTGTACGAACCGCCGAACGGCCACTCGGTGGACAACGAAGGTTTCTACGTGGCGCCATCGGTCGCCCAGGCAGCCCTGACGCAGGCCGGCATCCGCGCCGTCGGCCTGGCCAACAACGTGAACTATGGCGAGGCCGCCATCATGAACTCGGTGTCGCGGCTGGACCAGGCGGGCATCGCGCATACCGGCGCCGGGGCCGACCTGCAGGCGGCCCGGCGGCCCGCCATCGTCGATTGCGGCGGCGTGCGGGCAGGGTTTCTGCAGCGCACGTCGGTCTACTGGCCCACGCATCACGAGGCGCGCGCCGAGAGCGCGGGGGTCGCGGTGATCCGGGGCAATACGGCCTACCAGCTGCCCATGCACAAGATGCGGCCGGAAATCCCGCCGATGAATCGGCCGGGCCTGCCGCCGGTCATCCTGACCTGGGCCGAGCCTTCGTACCTGAAATCTTTCCAGGAAGACATCGCGGCGCTGCGCGAGCAGGCGGATTTCGTCGTGGCCTCGTGCCACTGGGGGCTGAAGGAAGACGTGCTCGACTACATGACCGAGATCGGCCATGCGGCCATCGATGCCGGCGCCGACATGGTGATCGGCCATGGCCCGCATTATTCGCTGCCGGTGGAGGTCTACCAGGGCAAGCCGATTTTCTACGGGCTGGGCAGCTTTTCTTTCCACACTGGGCACAACGGCAAGAAACACGGCGACTGGGTGGGCATGATGGTGCGGGCCGGCATCGGCAAGAACGGGGTGGAGCAGGCCTCGTTCCAGTTCGTGCGCCATAACGACGAGAACGAAACCGTGCTGTGCCCGCTGGCCGGGGAACAGGCCACGCTGGAGAAGATCAGGCGGCGCTCGGCGCCGTTCGGCACGCGCCTGACCGAGAACGGCGATGAGGTCTGCGTGGACCTCGGGTCGGGCGCGCGGCGGTAGAAGCACGCGCCCATTTTCGATCATCCGAATCAATGGAACTCCCCGTGTCTGAACACGCTCTTTCCGACAATCGCTACACCCGGGGCATCGCCGACTTCGTGTCCGGCCTGCGCTACGAGGCCATTCCGCCCGAGGTGACGGCGCGCATCAAGCTGCTGATGCTCGATTCGCTGGGCTGCGCCATCTACGGCGCGGACCTGGAATGGAGCCGCATCCTGCAGACCACCCTGACCGGACTGGATACGACCCAGTCCTGCTCGGTCTGGGGCACGGGCCTGAAACTGTCGGCGCCGCATGCGGCGCTGGTCAATGGCACCCAGGTGCAGGGTTTCGAATTGGACGATGTGCACCGCCAGGGCGTGCTGCATGTGGGCGCGGTGGTGCTGCCGGCGCTGATCGCCATCGCCGAAATGCGCCCGGGCATGAGCGGGCGGGAATTCCTGACCGCCGCCGTGGCCGGCTACGAGATCGGCCCGCGCGTGGGCATCTGCATGGGGCCCGAGCACATCGCCCAGGGCTGGCATTCGGGCGCCACGCTGGGTGTGTTCTCCGCGGCGGCCGGCGCGGCCCGCGGCCTGGGCCTGGATGCCGCGCGCACCGTGCACGCGCTGGGCATCGCCGGCACGCAGGCGGCCGGCCTCATGGCCGCGCAGTACGGCGCCATGGTCAAGCGCATGCATGCGGGCCGCTCGTCGCAGAGCGGGCTGTATGGCGCGCTGTTCGCCGAGCGCGGTTTCACCGGCATCGTCAACGTGCTCGAAAGCGAGTACGGCGGCTTCTGCACGACCTTCTCGCGCTCGACCGATCGCTTCAAGCTCGACGAGCTGACCGCGGGGCTGGGCAGCGTCTGGCAGACCATGGGCGTCGCGCTGAAGTTCTATTCCTGCGTGGGCAGCAACCACAGCACGCTGGACGCCATCCGCGCGATGCAGGCCGGGCGTCCCTTCGGCGAGGCCGACGTCGACAGGATCGTGGTGCATGGCTCGCAGGTCACCATGGATCACGTGGGCTGGAAGTACGAGCCGCAGGGCCTGACCTCGGCGCAATTGAACCTGCCCTATTGCGTGGCGACCTGGCTGCTCGACGGCGATTGTTTCGTCGACCAGTTCACCGAGGACAAGGTCGCCGATCCCGAGCGCATGCGCGTGGCCGGCAAGGTGCAGGTCCGGCACGACGCCGGGATCACCGCCAGGGGTTCGAAGTTCCGCCACATGGTGCGCGTGGAAGTGTTCCTGAAAGACGGCACGAGGCTGGAGCGCACCGTCGAGGCCGGCCGCGGCAACGAGCGCAACTTCGCCAGCGAGTCCGACATCGTCGAGAAGTTCGACAAGCTGGCGCTGCACGTGCTGGAGCGCGGCCAGGTCGAGCGGATCCGCGATTGGGTGCTGGGCATCGATACGAAGGCCGACGCGGCCGAACTTGCGCGCCTGTTGGCAAAAAAGCGTGATGGAAACTGAAATGGGAACAGCATCGCAGACCCTGGCTGCCTATGCCGCCGGATTGCAATGGCAGGACCTGCCGGAAGACGTGCGCGAGCGGGCGCGAGCCTGCATCATCGACACGCTGGCGTGCATCACGTTCGGGGCGCGCTTTCCCTGGAGCGCGGCCACGGCGGCCTATGCCCGCCGCTATGGCGCCGCCGGGCCCTGCACGGTGTTCGGCGTGCCGGACACGGCTGTGATGGCGCCCGCCGCGGCGCTGGCCAATGGCGCTGCCGCGCACGCCTTCGAACAGGACAGCCTGCGTTCGCCCGGCGCGGGCGTGCATCCCGGCGCAACGCTGGTGCCGGCCGTCGTGGCGGCCTGCCAGGATGCCGGCGCCGACGGCGCCACGGCCCTGCGCGCTTTCGTGGCCGCCTGCGAAGTGATGTTCCGCATCGGCGCCGCCGGGCACCATACGAGCGAGAAGCTGGGGTTCCACGCGCCGGGCCTGCTCGGCCCGTATGGCGCAACGGTCGCCGCCGGCGTGGTCTACGGACTGGACGCCGATCGCCTGGCGTCTGCGCTGGGCATTGCGGGTTCCTTGTCGTCCGGGCTGCTGGCCTTCACCAAGGCCCGGCAGGGCGCCATGGTCAAGCGCCTGCACATGGGGCGCGCGTGCGAGGCGGGCATTCTGGCCGCGCGCCTGGCCGCCGACGGCTACACCGGCCCGGAAACCATTCTGGAAGGCCGCTTCGGCTTCCTGGATGTCTATTGCCGCGACGGCGATCCGGAACTGCTGACCGCCGGGCTGGGCCGGGATTGGGAAACGCGCAGAGTATGCATGAAGCGCTATCCCTGCCACGTGACGGCACAGCCGGCCATTCAGGCGCTGCGCCAATTGATGGGCGAGCATGGCTTTACCGGGCGCGATGTCGCGCAATTGTCGCTGGAAGTGCCCGACAAAGTGGCCAGCCACCACGACATCCGGGCGCCGGGTGACGTCATGAGCGCGCAATACAGCTTGCCGTTCTCTGTCGCGCTGGCGCTGTGCCGCGACCCGGAGGATCCGAATTCGTTCGACGAAGAGGCGTTGTCCGACCCGGACATACTGCGTTTATGCGGGCTGATCCGTCTGGCGGCGGCGCAGGATCTGCCTTCGTCGTGGAGCGCGCGCATCGAGGTGGTCCTGCGCGATGGCCGCACGTTGCAGACGCTCGCCAGTTCCTTCCGCGGCATGCCGCAGGATCCGTTCGGCGGCGAGGATCTGCGCCGGCGTTTTCTGCTGATGACCGGCCAGGCCCTGGGCGAGGACGCGGCGCGGGCCTGGTACGAGGCGCTGGCGCAGTTGCAAGTCCAGCCGGCCTTTCCCGTGCCTGCCTTCCCGGCGAAGGGGCGGGCGAAATGGCTGGCCGCGGTCAAGGAGGGCGGGGCGCCGGAGCGGTCTTGACCAGCAAGGCCGGCCCGTCGCCCTGCCCCGCGATCTCCCGCGCATCCATATTGTCCAGCTCGGTCAGCATGCGCGCGACGAAGTCGATGAATACCCTCACCTTGGGCGCCTGCCGGCTGCTGTCGTGGAATACCACGAACACGTCGCGCGCCGGCAGACGGTACTGGGGCAGCACCACGCGCAGGCGGTTGGCCCGCACCAGGCGGGCGATGTCCCAGCCGGAGCGCATCATGATGCCGTGGTGGTCGAGCGCCCAGTTCAGCGCCACCTCGCCGTCGTTGCAGGCCATGCGGCCGTGGACCTTGACGGTTTCCATGGTGTTGCCCAGCACGAAAGTCCAGACGCCGTAGGGGGTGTCCTGGCGGTCCACCACGATGCATTCGTGGCGCGCCAGGTCGGCCAGCGTGGTGGGCGTGCCGTGGCGTTCGAGGTAGGTGGGCGAGGCGCACAGATAGCGGCTGTTGGTGGCCAGGCGGCGCGCGCGCAGTCCGGAGTCGGGTTGCGCGCCCAGACGGATGGCCAGATCGAAGCCGCCCTCGACCAGGTCCTTGGGGTGGTCCGACAGGTCGAGGGCGACCTCCAGCCGCGGATATTCCCGCATGAAGGCGGAGATGACCGGCGCCAGCCGGACGCGGCCGAAGTTGAGCGAGGCATTGATGCGCAGCTGCCCCACCGGTTCTTCCCGGATGGTGGATAGGGCGCGTTCCAGTTCTTCCAGCTCGGCCAGCACGGCCGAACCCCTTTCCAGATACAGCCGGCCTTCGCCCGTCAGGCTCAGCGAGCGCGTGTTGCGATTGATGAGCCTGACGTTGAGCCGTCTTTCCAGCTGCGCCAGGCGCTTGCTCAGCGCGGCCGGCGTGATGCCCATGGCCCGCGCGGCCATGGTCAGGCTGCCGTGCTTGGCGATCTGCATGAAAAACGCGATTTCGCTGGCGCTGTCCATGCGCGCTTGCCTCCCTGATTTTCAACCCGGCGGAACAAATGTCTTGAGGCGTGGCGGCCGCAACATGCCGGATCCGGTCCCTATACTTTTCGCACTTTTACACGATCAGGGACACACGAGCGAATGAAGCTGAAAGAGATCTCGCAGATCGTCCGCAGCAAGAACGCCGGGCCGCGCACGCTGACGCTCGACATCATGTTCGCCGACGATGGCCACTACGAATTGGCGCGCCGCTCGGGCGCGATCAACGCGGCGGCGATCGGCGCGCTGTACGACACGCCCGCCGAGCAGGTGCGGGTCATCGAATATCCGCTGTGCCGCGCGATCAAGATCGCGCTGCCGCGCAAGATCACCGCGGGCGATCCCGGCGATGCCGATGTCTACGGCGCGCAGCAGCACGCCCGGCTGTTCGAGGTGGAACTGTGAGCGCGACCGGCCGCCTTCTCGAGGAATTCGCAAAGGCCGGAACGCGCCGGCCCCTGAAGCTGCTGGGCGCATCCGGCCAGCTGGGCTACGGCATTCCCACGCCTGCGTTCAACGCGGGGCTGGAGCGCGGCCCGGACCTGATCGGCTGCGACATGGGGTCGATCGATATCGGGCCGTACTACCTGGGCGCCGGCAAAATGGCGACGGCGCCGGCGCAGACCAGGCGCGATCTGCGCAAGGTGCTGCTGGGCGCGCGCAAGCTCGACATCCCGCTGGTGATCGGCTCGGCTGGCTCGGCCGGCGCCCGGCCGCATCTGGAACAGACGCTGGCGCTGGTGCGCGGGATCGCGCAGGAAGAAGGGCTGCGCTTTAGGATGGCGGTGCTGCCGGGCGACATCGACCGCGGGATCCTGGCCGATGCGGTGCGCGCCGGCGGCGTGACCGGCATCGACCAGATGCCCGACCTCACCATCGAAGAGGTGGGTGCCGCGTCCCACATCGTCGGCCAGATGGGCATGTCGACGTTCCAGCAGGCCTTCGCCGCCGACATCGACGTGCTGATCGCCGGCCGCGCCTGCGATACGGCGATCTTTTCGGCGCTGCCCGTGATGCTGGGCTTTCCGGCCGGCCTGGCGGTGCACATGGCCAAGATCATCGAGTGCGCGTCGCTGTGCTGCCTGCCGGGCGGGCGCGACACCATCCTGGCCACGCTCGACGACGACGGCTTCGTGCTGGAGAGCATGGCGCCGCAGCGGCGGGCGACGCCGGTATCGGTCGCGGCGCACAGCCTGTACGAGCAGAGCGATCCCTTTCTCATCATCGAACCCGAGGGCCGCGCCGAGCTGCACGACGCGCGCTACGAGCAAATCGACGAGCGGCGGACCCGGGTGTCGGGCGCGCGCTGGGTGCCCGCCACGGCGCAGACGATCAAGATCGAGGGCTCGCGCCGGGTGGGCGAACGCGCCGTGCTGCTGTGCGCGGCGTCCGATCCCTTCTTCATCGCCGGCCACGAGCAGATCCTGCAGGACGTTTCGGTGGTGGTGCAGGATCTGGTGTGCGAGGGCGGCGAGAAAGATTACGAGCTGTATTGGCGGGTCTACGGCAAGAACGGCGTCAGCGACGCCAAGGTCGACGCGCCGGCGCCGCATGAAGTGTTCATGCTGATCGAATGCATCGCGCCCACGCCCGAACGGGCGCTGGAAGTGGCGCGGACGATGAAGCAATACCTGCTGCACTTCGGCTATCCCGGCCGGCAGTCCACCGGCGGCAACCTGGCCTTCGCCTTCACTCCGCCCGAGATCACGGTGGGTACCGCTTATCGCTTCAACATCTATCACATCATGAACGCGCCGGACGTCGGCCGGCTGTTCCCGTTGACCGTCGAGAACCTCTGAGCCCGCGGCAGACGGCATTCCAATAACTCTAGGAGAAGACATGAAGACACTGCACCTGGCCGCCATGGCCATGGCGGCCCTGCTCGGTTTGGCGCCCGCCGCGCCGGCGGCCGCGGCCTATCCGGAAAATCCCGTCAAGATCATCGTCGGCTTCCCGCCGGGCCAGTCGGCCGACCTGATCGCCCGTGCGCTGGCGGCCAAGCTGGGGCCGGCTCTCGGCAACACTACGGTGATCGTCGACAACCGCGCCGGCGCCGCCGGCATCATCGGCATGCAGGTCACGGCCAAGAGCTCGCCCGACGGCTATACGCTGATGATGTCGTCGAGCACCACGCTGGCGATCAATCCGTCGCTCTATCCCAAGCTGCCCTACGATCCGCTCAGGGATTTCGCCCCGGTGACGCTGGTGGCCAAGCTGCCGCTCTATCTCATCGTCAATGCCGACTCGCCGTTCAGGACGCTGGCCGATTTCGTCGACTACGCCAAGGCGCATCCGGGCAAGATGAACTTCGGTTCGGCCGGCAATGGGCTGACCAACCATCTGGCCATGGAGATGTTCAAGTCGCGCGCCAAGATCGATCTGGTCCACGTGCCCTACAAGGGCGGGCCGGCGGCGGTCACCGACCTGATGGCGGGCCGCATCAACGCGATGTTCGAAACCGGGCCCGGCTCGCTGGAGTTCATCAAGGCGGGCAAGCTGCGCGCCCTGGCCGTCAGCAGCATGGAGCGCTCCAACGTGATGCCGGATCTGCCGACCATCGCCGAGTCGGGCTATCCCGGTTTCGAGGCGATCGCTTGGGTGGGGCTGGTGGCGCCGGCCGGCACGCCGGCGGCCATCGTGGAACGGCTGTCGAGCGAATCGCGCAAGATCCTGCAGACGCCGGAGTTCGCCAGCAACCTGAAGGCGCTGGGCGGGTTCCCGGCGGGCAACACGCCGAAGGAGTTCGACGCCTACATCCGGTCCGAAATGAAGGCCTGGGGCGATGCCGTCCGAATCTCCGGCGCGAAAGTGGATTGAGTATGTTCGCTCCTCCTCAATTGATACAGGCGCGCGTGTTCGCCGAGATGCCCGAGCAATTCCGTCGGCGCGAGATTCCGCCCGAGCGCCTTGCCTCGGGGCGCAGCGTGCCGGTCAATGGCTGCTTCCTGGAAGGGCCGTCGTTCGATCGGCAGGGCAATCTGTACGTGACCGACATTCCGTTCGGCCGGGTGTTCCGCATTTCGCCCGCCGGGCAATGGGAACTGGTGGTCGAATACGCCGGCGAGCCCAATGGGCTGAAGATCCATCGCGACGGCCGGGCCTTCATCGCCGACTACCGCAATGGGCTGATGGCGCTGGACCTGGCCACCGGGCGCATGGAAGCGATCGCCTCGGACTACAAGGGCGAGCATTTCAAGGGCCTCAACGATCTGGTGTTCGCCAGCAACGGCGATCTGTATTTCACCGACCAGGGGCAGACGGGGCTGAACGACCCGAGCGGGCGCGTCTACCGGCTGCGGGCCGGCGGCCATCTGGAGCTGCTGGCCGACTACATTCCCAGTCCCAACGGGCTGGTGCTCAATGCGAAGGAGAACGCGTTGTTCGTCGCGGTGACGCGCGCCAATGCGGTCTGGCGGCTGCCTATCATGCCGCCGGACGGGGGCGTGGTGCGCGCCGGCCATTTCATCCAGCTGTCCGGCGGGCGCGGTCCCGACGGGATGGCGATCGACGAGCACGACGGACTGGCGGTGGTCCAGCCCGACATGGGGGCGGCGTGGATCTTCAGCCATCGCGGCGAGCCGGCCTTCCGCGTCCAGTCGCCGCGCAGCGATCTGGTCACCAATTGCGCTTACGGCGGGCCGGATCGCAAGACGCTGTACATCACCGACTCGCTGGCCGGCTGCGTACTGGCCGCCGATCTTCCCGTGGCCGGGAAGGTCATGTATTCGCACACCTGAAGAGGGGAACCAGGTCCCGGGCCCCCGGCCCGGCCCCCTAGCCTTCCAGGAACAATTTGCTGATCGCCGGCGCGTATTCTCCGCCATAGCCCTGTTCGATCGCGGCGTCGAAGGTCTCCAGCAGATTGCGCGCCCCGCTGGCCCTCACGCCCGCGTGTTCGGCCAGTTCCAGCGCATAGAGGATGTCCTTGCGCGCATACGTGACCGGAAAGGCCTTTTCCGGAAATGCCTGCGGCACGATGGCCTTCATGCCGTGGTTGCGCAACGCGAAGCTGTCGGCCGAGCCGGTGGAAAGAATGTCGAACAGCCGCTGCGTGTCGACCCCCACCTTGCGTCCGATCGCATAAGCCTCGCCCAGCGCCAGCACGGTTTCGTACAGCACCATGTTGTTCAGCAGCTTGGCCACCTGTCCCGCGCCTATGCCGCCTGCATGGACGATGTCGGACGCGAAGGTGGCGATCAGTGGCCGTATGCGCGCGTAGGCCTCGGCCGAGGCGCCGACCGGTACCGACAGCTTGCCGGCCTGGGCGGCCGCCCGGGTGCGCATGACCGGCGCGTCGGCGAACACGATGCCCAGTTCCTGGAGCCGCCTGGCCATGTCCAGCGTGTAGGCATAGGGCGTGGTGCTCAGGTCGACCACCGTCTGGCCGGCCTTCAGGTGCCGGTACAGCCCGCGTTCGCCGAACAGCACGGCTTCCAGCGCCTCGCGCGAGGGCAGCGAAAGAAAGATCACGTCGGCTTCGGCGCCGAGCCGGTCGGGCGCGGCTTCGATGGCGCCCTCGGCGGCCAGCCGGCGCACCGGTTCGGGGTTGGTATCCGAGACCAGCACCGGCAGCCCGGTCTTGGTGGCGAGATGGCGGCACATGGGTTCGCCCATTACGCCGACGCCGATGAATCCCAGTTGTTCAGGGTTTGCTTGCACGGTCATGGCCTCCTCCAGTGCTTACGTCACCGAATATAGTTCTGTTTAAAAGAACATGTGTTCTTTTTTTAAGCTATTGAATGGCGAGCCGCCTGTCAAGCCATGCCAGCGTTCCGGTCGACAGGGGGAGACCCGCGTAGCATAGGCATCGGTTGACAGCCGGTCCGCTAGTCCTTAGGCTAGAAAAGAATAATTATTCTCTTAGACGGAATGGTGGCGGAGATGGAACCATATTCTTTGCAGGCGCAACTGAAAGATCCCGGGGCCGCGCCGCCCCGTTTCAGCGACGAGGAGTGGGAATTGCGGGTCAAGCTCGCTGCCTGCTATCGGCTGATCGATCTGTACGGCATGACGGACATGATCTACAACCACGCGTCCGCTCGCGTGCCGGGGCCGGATCATCATTTCCTGATCAATCCGTTCGGGCTGCGCTATGCCGAGATCACCGCCTCGTCGCTGCTCAAGGTGGACATCGATGGGCGCGAGATCTACAACCCGTGGCGCAGCTACGGCATCAACAATGCCGGCTACGTCATCCACAGCGCCATCCACCGTGCGCTGCCTGCCGTGGAGTGCATCATCCACACCCACACGCCGCACGGAATGGCGGTATCGTCGCTGGAATGCGGGCTGCTGCCGCTCACGCAAACCGCCATGCGTTTCGGCAAGGTGGCCTACCACGACTACGAAGGCGTGGTGCTGGACCTGGAAGAACAGGGCCGCCTGATCGCCAACCTGGGCGATGCCGAGGTGATGATTCTGCGCAACCACGGCCTGCTGGCCGTCGGCGCGAGCGTGGAGCAGGCCTTCAACAACATCTACCGGCTGGAGCGCTCTTGCCATACGCAGCTGCTGGCCATGTCGGCCGGCTCGCCGCTCGTCCGGCCCAAGCCCGAGGTGGTGCGCCGGACCAACCAGCAGCTCTCCCTGCAGCCGAGCGCGGGCAAACCCGGCGACCACAAGCCCTACGGCGTGCTGGAGTGGCCAGGCCTGCTGCGCTGGCTCGATAGCATCGATCCTTCCTACCGTACCTGACGCGCGGCCATGCAGTCCCGCCGCGCCATCCTCGTTTCGCGCGAGGTTCACGATCATTACGGTTCCGCCATCGTCGAGGCGTTCTCCGCGCCGGACGGCAGCTGTGAATTGCTGCCCGTCGACGCCGGCGCCTCGTTCGGCGACGCGCGCCTGCGCGACGTTTGCGCCGGTTTCGTCTCGGTCGACGTGCTGGGCGAATCCAGCAAGGATCGCCTGACACCCTTGATGGCCACGTTCTGCGACCTGCTGTTGCGCGCCCCTGCGCTGTCATGGGTGCAGGTTTCGTCGGCCGGGGTCGACCGGCCCCAGTACCAGGCCCTGATGCGGCGCGGCGTCACGCTGACCCATGCCGGCGGCATCGCCTCGACCACGGTGGCCCACTCGGCCATCGCCGGCGTGCTGGCGCTGGCGCGCGAATTGCCCAGATGGGCGGCATTGCAGCGCGAGCGGCGGTGGGCGCCCGCGCGCGGCGCCGACGCGCCGCAGGACCTGGACGGCCAGACCGCGCTGGTGGTGGGACTGGGCGCTATCGGCGGCGAAGTGGCGCGCCTGTGCCGCACGCTCGGCATGCGCGTCGTCGGCTTCAGCCGTTCGGGCAGCCCGGTCCAAGTGTGCGACGAAGTGCACCGGATCGGCGCGCTCGACGCGCATCTGCCGGCCGCGGACTGGCTGATCCTGTGCTGCCCGCTTACGCCTGCAACCCGTCACCTGGTCGGCGGCCGGCAACTGGCGGGGCTGCCGCGCGGCGCCCGCATCGTCGACGTCTCGCGCGGCGGCGTGGCCGACGGCGCCGCGCTGCTGGCCGCCCTGCAGGACGGGCGCCTGGCCGGCGCCTATCTCGACGTGTTCGAGACCGAACCGCTGCCTGCCGACTCGCCTTTCTGGAGTCTGCCCAACGTCATCGTCACGCCGCACGCGGCCGGCGATTCGCGCGGCCGGGCGGACAGGCTGGTCCGGTTTTTCCTCGCCAACGCGCGCCGGCTGGCGCGCGGCGAATCCCTCAGGAACGTGGCCTCGCCCGCCTCGGTTCAATAACAACGTACAGGAGACCCCATGAAGAACTTCAGGAACGCAGTCCGCAGCGCGGCCGCCGCCGGCGCGCTTGCCCTGGCCGCCGGCGCGGCCGGCGCGGCGAGCGATTTCCCGCAGCAACCGATCCGCATCATCGTCCCCTACAGCGCCGGCGGCAGCACCGACGTGGCCGCGCGGGTGCTGGCCGACGGCATGTCGCGCCAGCTCAAGCACACCGTCATCGTCGAGAACCGGCCCGGCGCCGGCGGCACGATCGGCACCATGGCCGCGGTCAACGCCCCGGCCGACGGCTACACGCTGCTGATCACTTCCAGTTCGCACCTGGTCAACAAGATCCTGCAGCCCGACCTGAAGTACGACATCCGCAAGGATTTCGTGCCGCTGTCGCAGATCACCCGGCTGCCAACCGCGTTGGTGGTGCGCTCCGACTATCCGGCGCAAAGCGTGGCTGCGTTGATCGAGCGGGGCCACAAGTCTTCCGTGCCGCTTACCTACGGGACGGCGGGCGTGGGCACCATCCAGCACGTGAGCGCGAGCCTGTTCGCGACCGAGGCCAAGATCGACGCGACCCACGTTCCGTACAAGGGCGGCGCCGAGGTGGTGACCGACATCATCGGCGGCCGCATCGACTTCACTTTCACGCCGCTGGTCGAAGTCATCGGGCATATCAAGAGCGGCCGGGTGAAGTCGCTGGCCGTCAGCACCAAGGAACGCGCCGCCGCGATACCCGACGTGCCGTCGGTCAGTGAAACGCTCAAGGACTACGAAAGCTTCCACTGGAACGGGCTGGTCGTGAAGGCCGGCACGCCGCCGGAGCGCGTCGCGCTGCTGGCCGACGCCATCGTCAAGGCGACCAAGGACCCGGCCGTGATCGACAAGCTGCGCGGCCAGGGCACCGAAGCCCGCGGCGAGGGTTCGCAGGCGCTGGCCGCGCTGATGAACAGCGAACAGGCGCGGCTGGAGCCGCTGCTGGCGGCCGACGCGGTCAGGAAGGATTAGAGGTCCACCCTGCGTGCTTCGCGCGCGGGGAGAGGTCCACCCCTACGTGCTTCGCGCGCCACTCAAGGGGCGACGCCTTGCGGACCGGCGGAGCCGGATCCGCGGCGTCCTGGGGCGGGGCGGCGAGATTTATTGGTCCCGTTCCCAGCCGCCGCCTAGCGCCAGGAATACGGCGATCTGGTCGTCGGCCAATTCCGCCCGCGAGGCCGCCAGTGCCTGTTCCGCCCCGGCCAGCGTCCGCTGCGCGTCGAGCACCGACAGGTAGTCCGACCGCCCCGCCCGGTACATGCGTTCCGCCTGCGCGGCGGCTTCCGCGCTTTGCGCGCGCGCCGCCTCCAGCGCCGCCTCGCGGTCGAGCTGCCGGGCGTAGGCGGACAGCGCGGTTTCCGTTTCCCTCAGCGCATCGAGCACGCTGGCGTCGAAGCGCGCCAGCGCCGCCTGGCTGCCGGCCTCGGCCTGCGCGATGCGGGCCTGGACCGCGCCGGTGTCGGGAATCGTCCAGCTGATCAGTGGCCCTAGGCTCCAGCTGTAGGTGCCGCGTTCGCCGAAGATCGCCGCCGGTCCGGCCGAGCCGGCGTTCAGGCCCAGGGTGATCTTGGGGTAGAGGTCGCCCGTGGCCACGCCGATGCGGGCGGTGGCGGCGGCCAGCGCGCGTTCGGCCTGGCGGATGTCGGGGCGGCGGCGCAGCAGCGCGGCGCCGTCGCCGACGGGGATGGGCTGCGTCAGCGTGGGCGGCGTCGCGCAGTCGGCCAGGCCGGTGGGCAGTTCGGCGGGCGCGCGGCCGGTCAGCGCGGCGAGCTGGTACAGCGCCGCGCGGCGCCGGGCCGCGCGCGGCGGCAGCGCGGCCCGCAGCTGTTCGAGCTGGGCGCGGGCGCGGGTGGCGTCCAGCCGCGTGCCGCGCCCGGCCGCGAGCAGCCGTTCGACGGCATCCAGCGATTCCTGCTGTACCTCCATCGAGTGGCGGGCCGAGCCGAGTTCCATGCCGGCCGTGCACAGGCCGGCATAGGCCCGCGCGGTGGCCGCGGCCACGGTGACGCGGGTGGCGTCGTAGGCGGCGCGGGCGCTGTCGGCGTCGGCGCGCGCGCTTTCGATCGCGCGGGCGATCTGGCCGAACAGGTCGACCTGATAGGACACGGCGGCCGTGGCGCCGTACGACCAGCGATCGCGCGGCCGCGCGGCGGGCGCCAGGGCCTGCACGCCGGAGGCGTGGCCGAAGGTGGGCGAGGCGCCCACCGATGCGCTGGGGCGCTGCTGCGCGCCGACTTCTTCGGCCACGGCCTCGGCGCGCGCGAGGTTGGCCTGGGCGACGCGCAGATCGGTGTTGGCGGCGAAGGCCTGTTCGACCAGGCCGTCGAGCACCGGATCGCTGTACAAGCGCCACCAGTGGGCCGGCGCCTCGTCCTGAGCGTAGGGACCGGCCGCGGCCTCGGCGAACGACTGCTGCGCGGCCGGACGCTGCACCGCGGCCTGCGGCGGCACGCGGTAGTCGGGGCCGACCGTGCCGCAGGCGGCCAGCGCGAGCGCGATGGGCAGCGTGTAGAACAGTGGCGCAAGCTTGATCATGATCGTGCCTGCACTGGATGGGCCGCGGGGCGCAGCGCGGCGGCGGACCGGGCCGCCGCCGGGCGATTCTCGGCGCGGGCGTCGGCGCCGGCAGGGCCCGGATCCGCCGCTGACGTGCGCGCCGGCGCCGAGGCGCCGTCGCCGACCACCACCGTCGCCGTCTGTCCGGCCACCAGCCGCACGCCTTCCGGCACGCGGTCGAGCTTGACGCGCACCGGAATCCGCTGCGCCAGCCGCACCCAGTTGAAGGTCGGGTTCACGTTGGGCAGCAGATTGGCGCCGGTGCCGCGGTCGCGGTCGGCGATGCCCAGCGCGATGCTGTCCACGTGGCCGTCCAGCACCCGCCTGTCGCCCATCAGCGTGACCCGGGCCGGCGAACCTTCATGGATGCGCGGCAGCTTGGTCTCTTCGAAATAGCCTTCCACGTAGAACGAGCCGGCGTCGACCACCGCCAGCACCGGATGGCCGGCAGCCGCGTAGGCGCCGACCCGCAGGTCGAGGTTGGTGACGCGGCCGTCGGCGGCGGCCACTACGCGGCAGCGGGCGAGATTGAGCCGGGCGGTGTCGAACTGCACTCGCGCCTGCGCGACGGCCGCTTCGCCGCGGGCCAGGGCCGCCCGGGCCTCGGCCAGCGCGGCCTCGCTCTGCTCCACGCGGGCGGCGGTCTGCTCGACCTGCTCGGCGGCCACCAGGTCGCCCAGGCTGCGGCTGCGCGCCAGGTCGCGCCGCGCCTGGTCGCGCGCCACCGCCTGCGCGCGTTCGGCGGCCCGCGCCTGCACCACGGCGGCCTGGGCCTGCTCGACTGCCGTCTGCGCCTGCCGCAGCGCCAGCTCGAAGCGGCTGGGGTCGATTTCGAACAGCACGTCGCCCGCCTTCACGTCCTGGTTGTCGTGCACCGGCACGGACGTGACCAGCCCCGAGACGTCGGGCGCGACCTGGACCACGTAGGCGCGCACGCGGCCGTCGCGGGTCCAGGGTTCGACTTCGTAGAAATTCCACAGGCGCCGGCCGGCGTAGAGCGCGGCGGCGACGACGAGCGCCGTGACGGCAACGCGGCCGATATTGGCCGGCCGCAGGGCGGAAGGGATGTTCATGACGCGTTCCGGGATTCAGGTCAGATAGGGAAACAGGCGCGACAGCGCATACAGCACCACCACGAACAGGGCGAGATCGAACAGCGCGGCGTGCCATACCAGCCGGTAGAAGCCGACGCCGGCCAGCGTGCGCCGCAGCAGCCAGGTCGCGCCCAGCGCGGCGAAGGCCAGCACCAGCAGCCAGGGGACATAGATGCCGTAGAGGCTGATTTCGCCGGTCATGGCTGGGGCGCTCCTGCGGCAACGGCGGCCGGCGCGCCGGCCTCGGGAAACAGGCCGCGGCGGATGCCGATCAGCGCGACGATGGCCTGGTCGCGCGCGGCGCGCGCCGGGCCCTCCAGCGCGGTCACATGCGCCAGCGCGCCGTCGATGCGCGCCAGGCAGGATGCGGCGGCCGGCGCGCGGCCGGCCTGGCGGGCGCGGTACCACTGCGCCAGTTCGCGCAGCGCGGCCTGGATCGCCTCGCCGGCCTGCGGCAGCCGGCCGCGCGCGTGCTGCAAGGCGACGATGTCGGTGCCCACGCGCAGGTCTTGCAGCGCGTCGTCGGCGATGGGCGCCTGGCCCTGGCGGGTCAGCGCCAGGCGTTGTTGCAGCAGGCCGATGCGGTCCAGCATGCGGGCCGTATGGCCCTGGCCGTCGGCGGGCGGGCGCGCGGCGCCGGCCAGTTCCGTCAGCTCGCGCCAGTTGGCCGCCTGGATGCGCTGCGCCGCGCGTTCGGCGCTGATGGTGCGCAGCAGGGCCGTCACCAGCGCCGCGGTGGCGATGCCGCCGAGCTGGCCGAGCATGCCGTCGATGAAGGACACCAGGTCGGAGGTGTGCGTGTCCTGCAGCGACAGCGCGGTCAGCACGCCGAACAGCGTGGCCATGGCCTTGATCGCGAGCGCCGGCCGGCTGGCGAGGGCGCCCAGCACGAAGGCGACGGGAAAGATCGTCAGCGCCAGCATCTCGAACGAATGCACCGCCGGCAGGATGGCCAGCAGGTACACCGCCGAGATGGGGATCGACGCCACGGTGTAGACCAGGAAGGTGCGGATCGCCGGCACCGGGTTGTCCATGGTGGCGAAGAAGCTGCAAAACACCGCCGCCATCATCGCGGCGGCCGAGCCGTTGGTCCACGCGGTCAGGATCCAGAAGGCGCAGCACAGGCAGATGGCCACGGCCGCCGCCACGGCCGACAGCAGCGCCACGCCGTAGTCGCGGTGCAGGGCCGGCCCGGGGCGGCGCCGCATGGGCCGCTGCGGGGCGCCATGCAGCCCGGCCTCGATCTGCCGCCGCAGCAGCAGGCAGTCGCGGTAGGCGTCGACCAGTTCGCGCAGCCGCGTGCCCAGGCTGGCCAGCAGCAGGTCGCGCCACGGCGAATCGGCGCCGACCGCGGGCGTGGACTGCACGACGGCCGTGCGCAGCGCGAGCGCCTCGTCCGGCTCCGCCCGGCGGCCGGTTTCGAGCCAGGCGCGCACGGCGGCCAGCGCGCCGCGCATCGGCGCGGGCACCGGCTCGCCGGCGGCGTCCAGCGCGCGCAGGCGGTCTTCCACCGCCGAGGCCAGCGGCGTCAGCGCGGCGATGCGATCCTGCATGGCGCGCACCGCTTCGGCGGTCCAGCGGATGTTGCCGACGTCGTACGGAATATGAGTGGACAGGAGCCGCAGCTGCGTGATGTCGTTGGCCAGCTGGCGGCGTTCGCGGTCGCGCCGGGGCGCGTTGCCGGTGCCTTGCAGGATGTCGGACAGCCAGATGCGCGCGTCGCGCATCACGGCGTCGAGCCGGCCCATGACCACCGGCGCCACGCCGCGCGGCAGCACGATGCTGTGCACCAGCGACGCGCAGACGATGCCCAGGCCGATTTCTTCCACCCGCGCCAGCGCGGTGTCGAAAATGGCGTCGGGCGTGCTGACCGAGGGAAAGCCGATCAGCGCCGCGGTATAGCCGGCCAGCATGAACACGTAGGAGCGGGGCGTGCGGTCGAGCAGCGCGACGAACAGGCAGGCGCCGACCCACAGCGCGATCGCGCCGGTCATCAGCACCGGGTAGGAGGCCAGCCGCGGCACCATGTACACGGTGGCGGTGGAGCCGAGCGCGGTGCCGGCCAGCCGGTAGGCGGCCTTCGAGCGGATCGCGCCGGCCCAGGGCTGGGTGACGACGACGTAGGCGGTCATCATGGCCCAGAACGGGCGCGGCAGGCCGATGCCGTAGGAAATGTACAGCGCCAGCATCGCGCCCGCGAAGGTCTTGGCCGAGAACAGTGCCTCTTCGGCGGTGATCGGCTTCATTGCGGTCCCGCGGGCTCCGCCGGCTCCCGGCGCGCCGCCTCGCAATGCGTTTTCAGTTGCGCGAAGACGCGCAGGAAGGCCTGCGCGTCGGCCTCGCTCACGCCGTCGAACAGCTGGCGGCGCACGTCGACCAGCAGCGACTCGACGCGCGCGGTGAGCGCCTTGCCGGCTTCGGTCAGGTGCAGGGTCTTGGCGCGGCGGTCGGTGCTGTCGTCCTTGCGCTGCACGTAGCCGCTGGCTTCGAGCTGGTCGAGCAGCCGCACCAGCGAGGAGGCCTCGATGCCCAGCTCTTCGGCCAGCGGGCGCTGGCGCACGCCGTCGCCGAGCCGGCCGATCAGCACGATGGGCCAGGCGGTGGCCTGCGACAGGCCGAGGTCGGCCAGCATCTGGTCGGCCACGCCGCGGTACACGCGCGCCATGCGCGTGAGCGTGGTGGTCATTTCCATCAGCAGGGCGTCGGAAGGTGTTTTCAAGATGGGTTCTCCCCCCTTGCGCCGGCCGTAAACCGGATAGGAAGCCACTATTTAGGAAGAAATTAATTAGGAATGCAACTATTGTAGCGAAGTCCAGCCCCGAGGGCCAGCTTGGCTATTCGCGATGTTGCGTATCCACGGCAGGCGAACCCGCGTTGCGCTATCCAGGGCACCGCGGATCCGGCTTTGCCGGTCCGCCAGTGCCGCCCTCCGGGGGAACGCGCGAAGCGCCCAGGGGGAGGCCTAACCTGAAATTTCGCTCCAGCAGTCCGAGTGCCTCGTTCAGCGCTTCGATCTGCGCCGCCGTCAGCCCTTTCATCGCTTCTTCGAAGAAGGCCGCGCGGCGCGGCATGGCGGCGTCGACCACGCCGCGGCCGGCGGCGGTGAGGCTGACGTTGGTCAGGCGGTTGTCCTGCGGGTCTACCCGTCGTTCGATCCAGCCCAGCTCCTGCAGCGCATGCAATTGGCGCGTGAGCGAGGCCGGGTCGAGCTGGCTGCGCTCGGCCAGCTGCTTCTGCGAACGCGGGCCGCTTTCCCACAGCGACAGCAGGATGCGCCAGCGCGGCAGCGCATGGCCGACGCGGCTGCTGAAGGCGGCCTGCATGGCGCGGTAAGCCCGGCCCAGGCGATGGATGGTCTCCAGACCTTGCTGCTGGGTCGGCACGGCGCTACTCCGACGGCGGCGGCGGATCGGTCTCCGCCTTGGACTTCTTCGTCAGGTGCACGGTGGGCACGCGGCTGACCACCCACAGCGCCAGCGCGGCGATCACCAGCGTGATCAGCTGGCCGGCGTGGATGGCGCCCACCAGCGCCTGGCGCGCGCTTTCGATCAGCGCGGCGCCGTAGTCGTGGTGCTGCGCGATCTGCGCCAGCAGGCGCGATTGCATGTCGAGATCGACCAGGATCTGCGGGTTGTGCAGCTGGGGCAGCCATTCGGAGGCATTGCTGGCGGCCAGCGCGTCGGTCACGCGGCCCAGGTAGTCGTGGGTGACGATGGTGCCGACCAGGGCCGTGCCCAGCATGCCGCCCACCATCCGCAACGATTGCAGCATCGCGGTGGCGATGCCCAGGTGGGTGCGGTCGGCCGTGTGCTGCGCGAACACCGTCAGGTTCGGCATGATGAAGCCCAGCCCCAGCCCGCCGGCCAGCATGTAGGCGACGATCCATGAGTGCGGGGTGCCGCGGTGCATGGTGACGATGCCCAGGCAGGCGATGCCCATCACGATGAAGCCGGCATACAGCATGACGTTGGGCCGCGGGATGCGCGTGACGATGCGGCCGTTCAGGATGCTGCCGACGGTGGTGAACACGACCATCGGCGTGATCAGCAGCCCCGCCTGCTGCGGCGAGAAGCCGAAGCCGCCCTGCAGCAGCAGCGGCGAATAGAACAGCAGCGAATACAGGATCACGCCCACCAGCAGCGCCAGCGCGAACAGCGCCGCCAGCGAGCGGTTGCGGAACATGTCGAGCGGCAGCAGCGGATAGCTGCAGTGCTTTTCCCACAGGATCAGCCCCGCGAACGAGGCCGCGCTGCCGGCGGCCAGCCCCATCATGCCCAGGCTGAAGCCGTGGGTGGGCAGCAGTTCGACCAGCAGCTGCAGGCTGCCCAGCGCCGCCGCGATCAGCAGGGCGCCCGGCCAGTCGAGGCGGATCTTGGCCTGCGTCATCTGGCGCATGAAGGGCAGGTGGCGCCAGACGAACAGGGCGCCGATCAGGCCCACCGGCAGGTTCACGTAGAACACCGAACGCCAGCCGTAGTTCTCGGTCAGCGCGCCGCCCAGCGACGGCCCGATGGCGTTGGCGATGCCGAAGGCGGAGCTGACGATCACCTGCCATTTCAGTCGCACGCGCGGTTCCGGAAAGAGATCGGGAATGCAGGCGAAGGCGGTGCCCACCAGCATGCCGCCGCCGATGCCCTGCAGCGCGCGCGCCAGCACCAGGCCGGGCATGCTGTCGGCGGCGCCGCACAGCACCGAGGCCAGCGTGAACAGGATGATGGCCGCGATCACGAACGGCTTGCGGCCGTAGTAGTCGCCCAGCCGGCCGAAGATCGGCACCGTGATCACCGAGGTCAGCAGGTAGGAGGTGGCGACCCATGCGTACAGGTCGAAGCCCTGCAGTTCGGCCACGATGGTCGGCAGCGCGGTGCCCACGACGGTCTGGTCGATCGCGACCGTGACCATCACGAAGCACATGCCGAGCACGGCCATCAGGGATTGTCGGAAGGGGAGCACCTGGCCTTGTGAATGGGGTCGGCTCAGGGAGGGAGTGGACATCGCGGAGACTTGCAGGAAATCATTGATGAATCAATGATTGTAGTCCTTGCGGGAGGCGGGGCGAATCGGGACGTCCGCAGACGTCCTTGCCGGCCACGCGCGGCGCCCGGGGCGCCGCGCCGCCATCAGCCCGCCGCGCCGCGCCCCCAGGGCACGCCGCCCGCGTAGGTCATGTAGCTGACGCCGGCCGTCCAGCCCGAATCGACCGGCAGCAGGATGCCGGTGATCGTGCGGGCCGCCGGCGAGCACAGGAAGCCGATCGCGTCGGCCACGTCGGACGGCTCCGGCAGCGTGGGCAGCGCGTGCACGCCCATGATCTTGCCGAGGTCGCGCTGGCCGGCGTCGATGCGGGCCTGCAGCTCCGGCGTCATCACATAGGTGGGCGCCACGCTGTTGACGCGGATGCCGTGCCGGCCGAGTTCGTCGGCCAGCAGCTGGGTGAGCCGCGCCAGCGCCGCCTTGCCGGGGTTGTAGGCCGGCAGCGGCAGCGGCAGCAGGCTGTTGATCGATCCCACCGTGACGATGTTGCCGCCCTGTCCGGCGGCGATCATCTGCCGGCCGAAGCTGCGGCAGGCGTGCAGCGTGCCGTGGTAGTTGACGCGCCACATGCGGTCGTGCGCGGCCAGGTCCATCTCCATGATGGACTCGGTGTTGGGGATCAGCGCGGCCGAGGTGACCAGCACTGTGGCCGCGCCGAGATCGGCCGCCACGCGGGCGGCCACGGCGTCGACGACGGCGGCGTCGGACACGTCGCAGTCGTAGAAGCGGGCCTGGCCGCCGCCGGCCGCGAGTTCATCGGCCAGCGCCCGGCCGCGGGCGCGGTCGACGTCGAGCAGGGCCACGGCCAGGCCGGCCTTGGCGAAATGGCGCGCGGCGGCGGCGCCGATGCCGCGGCCACCGCCGGTGACCACGGCCACGCCGGCGGCGCCCGCCGGCCGGGATATCGGTTGCGAGTCGGTCATCTGGGGCGGGCCCCTCAACCGCGCAGCGAGCGGAGTTGTTGCTGGTACGACGACGGATCGACGATGACGTCGACCACGGTGACGCCGGCGCTCGCGTAGGCGGCCTTCAGCGCGCCGGGCAGTTCCTCGCGCGAAGTGACGCGCACGCCCTGGGCGCCGAAGCCCTTGGCCACGGTGGCGAAGTCGGTGGCGGAATAGTCCATGCCGACGCGTTCGAAACCGCGCTGGTGCTGCTTGGCGCCGATCATCGCGATGGCCGAGTCGTTGAACACCACCACCGTGAGGTTGGCGCCGGCCTGGACCGCGGTGGCCAGCTCGGCCGCGCACATCATCAGGCCGCCGTCGCCGGTGAAGGCGACCACCGGGCGGCCGGGATCGGCCATGGCCGCGCCGATCGCGCTCGGCAGCGCATAGGCCATGGTGGCCAGGCCGCGCGAGACCAGCGTGTCGTAGGGGCGGCTGGCCTGGTTGAACACCATCACCGGCAGCATGTGGGCGCCGGCGTCGACCGTGACGCGGGCATTCGGCGGCAGCAGTTCGCAGCCGGTCTTGGCCAGCAGGGTGGGGGTGATCGGGCCGCCGTCGGTGTCGAAGTCGCCGCGCTTGAGCATGTGGGCCTTGATGCGGGCGAACTCGGCCGTGTCCCACGGGCTGCGCGCCAGGCCCTCGGCCAGGCGGCGGGCGGCGTCGCCCAGGTCGCCGATCAGGGCGACCGCCGGCAGGTAGTGGTTGCGCGGGAAGGCGTAGGTGGCGAGGTCGATCACCGGGGCCTCGTAGCGCCAGGGCTTGGGCAGCAGTTCGATCGGATCCAGGCCGAAGGTCAGGATGAGGTCGGTCGACTTCATCGTTTCGTCTTCGGCGCCGCCGGCCATGAAATGGCCCATGGCCAGCGGGTCGGCGTCGGGCAGCGCGCCCTTGCCCATGTAGGTGGAGAAGACCGGCACGTTCCACTTGCGCGCCAGCGTCTGCAGGGCCTCGGCGGCGCCCGGCTCGCGCGTTTGCAGGCCGGCGATGATGATGGGCCGCTGCGCCTTGGCCAGCAGCGCGCGGGCGGCCTCGATGGCGCTGGCGTCGACCGCCGGCAGCGGCGCCAGCGCGGCGGGCCGCACCGGCAGCGAGAGCTCGGGCGCGTTGCCGCGCATGCCCTGGCCGGTCACCTCCAGGTAGACCGGGCCGGCGGGCCGGGCCATCGCCAGGTCGAGCAGCGGGCCGACGGCCGGCAGCACCGCCGGCGAATCCACGCGCAGCGCGCCCTTGGTCACGGGCTCGAGCATGCGTTCCTGGTCGAAGCGCTGGTGGCTGACGAAGGATTGTTCGTTCTCGTAGCCGTCGCTGATGATGACGATGCCGCAGCGGTCGAGCATCGCGCAGGCCACGCCGTTGGCGCCGTTGGCCAGCCCCGGGCCGCGCGTGGTCAGCACCACGCCCAGGCTGCCGTCCACCTGGTAGGCGGCGGCCGCGGCCATCGCGGCCGAGTTCTCGCCGCGGGTCAGCACGAATTCGATGCCGATCTCGTGCGCGGCGGCGATGATGTCGATGCTGCAATCGCCGCCGGGCACGCCGTAGATATGCTTGACGCCGCGCGCCGCGAATTGCCTGACGAGGGCCTGTGCGCCCGTAAGGCGCGCGGGAGCGCCTGCTTGAGTGGAGGTGGTCATGTCTTCGTCCTGGTGGATGGATGGAAGCGTGGTTGATTATCGTGAGGCCCGCGACCGCAGGTGCCTGGGGCCGGCCGGACCGTGCCGCGTCACAGTGGAAATGTTAACGCTAACGTAAAGGCCACGATGCTAGTCCCGGGAGCCGTTCGCTGTCAATATACGCCACGGGCCGCGGGCCGCGCGGCCGTTCCTTGGCAGGCCTCAACAGGGGTCTGCACAGGGCTGTCTGATAGCGCTATCATACCAGTCTCCGGTGTCGTCGTCGCGGCCCGGTTCCGGCGGCGCCCGCCGTCCGGACGTCCACAAGCAAGGAGACTGTCAATGAGCGAATGCGTGGTGCTGGTCCGGCGCTTCATCAAGCCCGAGCGCGCGAAGGAATTCGAGGCCAAGTTCCTGGGCCTGCCGGCCGTCACGGCCCCCGGCTTCCTGGGCAAGACGCTGACCCGGCTCGACGCCCTCGGCCTGCCGCCCGGACTGAACAGCATGCACATCGCCGGCAACCCCGACTGCGTCACCTACGTGATCGTCGAGCGCTGGGCCTCGGTCGACCAGTTCCGCGCCTATGTGCCGTCGGCCAGCACGTCGGACCAGGACGAGTTCGAGGCGCTGCCGCGCCAGCGCGCGATCCTGTCGGTAGTCTGAACGCCGGGAGCCGGCCACGGGCGTGTCGCGGCATGGGCGTATATTTCGTCCTTGCCCATCCGTTTTTCCTCCCATGCCTGCCCATCCCCGAACCGTCCGCCACCTGGTCATCGCCGCCGTGATGGCGTCCATGTCGATGGTCGCCGTCGAGGCGACCATTGTCGCCACCGCCATGCCGCAGATCGCCGGCCAGCTCGGCGGCCTGAATCTCTACAGCTGGGTGTTCTCTTCGTTCCTGCTGACGCAGACCGCGATGACGGTGGTGTTCGGCAAGCTGGCCGACCTGTACGGCCGCAAGCCGATGATGCTGGCCGGCATCGGCATCTTCCTGCTGGGCTCGGTGCTGGCGGGCTTCGCATGGTCGATGCCGTCGATGATCGCGTTCAGGCTGATCCAGGGCATCGGCGCCGGCGCCGTCCAGCCGGTGGCGATGACCATCGTGGCCGACCTGTACCCGGCGCACGAGCGCGGCAAGGTGCAGGGCTACCTGGCCAGCGTGTGGGCGGTCGCCGCGGTGGTCGGGCCGCTGATCGGCGGCCTCATCATCCGCCACGTGTCGTGGGCCTGGATCTTCTGGCTCAACGTGCCGATCGGGCTGGCGGCCATCGCCGGCTTCTGTACCTATCTGCACGAAGAGCGGCGGCGCGAGCGGGCTGCGGTCGACGTCGCGGGCGCCGCGCTGTTCACGGCGGCCATCGCGGCGCTGATGGTCGCGCTGACCGATACCGGCGACGCCGACCGCACCCATCTGTGGATCGCCATCGCCGCCTTCATCGTGTTCGGGGCGCTGTTCGCGCTGCAGGAGCGGCGCGCCGCCCACCCGATGATTTCGTTCGCGCTGTGGAGCCGGCGGCCGATCGCCGCCGCCAACATCTCGGCCATGCTGGCCAATATGGCGCTGATCGGGCTGACCACCTTCCTGCCGATGTACGTGCAGGGCGTGCTGCATCGCTCGCCGGTGGTGGCGGGGCTGGCGCTGACCATGGTGATGCTGGGCTGGCCGGTGGGCGCCACGGTGGCGGTGCGCCTGTTCCGGCACTTCGGGATGCGGCCGATCATGCTGGCCGGCAGCGTGCTGATTCCGGCCGGCAGCGCGGTCTTCGTCCTGCTCACGCCCGGCAGCTCGCCGGTCACGGCCGCCGTCGGCTCGATGGTGATGGGACTGGGCATGGGGTTGACCAGCGTCAGCGCGCTGGTGCTGATCCAGGAAATCGTCGACGCCTCGCAGCGCGGCAGCGCCACCGCGTCGAACGTGTTCGCGCGCAACCTGGGCAGCACGGTCGGCGCCACGGTGCTGGGCGCCGCGTTCAACTACGGCCTGGCCAATTCGGGCGGCGTCGCGATCGATTCGGCGCAGTTGCGGCGGGTGCTGGAAGACCCGGACGCCGCCGCCGGCATCGGCCAGGCCGTCGATCACGCGCTGCATCTGGCCTTCTGCGGCATGCTGGCGATCGCGGTGCTGGTCGTGCTGGCCACGCTGCTGGTGCCGCCGGTGAAGCTGCGGCTGGGAGCCCGGCCGGCGAGCTCGGCCGAGGTTTCCTGAACGCCGGCCGGGCGCGCCGAGGCATCGCCGCGCCGGGCGGCCGCCCGCTGCCGCCCGACAGGGCCGGCGCGTCCGGGTTGTCACAGATGCTCACGCTTGTCGCCGAAAGGTCGAGCAAAGTTCGGCACTCGTTCGGCGCGCCGGTGCAATATTGGCGGCCGCGCCCGTCGGGCGCTGCAATCGATTATCCGGCTCGTTCAAGCCGATAAAAGGGCTGCCATGAAATACCAACGTTTCGTTTCCGCACTTCTCGTGGGCGCCAGCCTGGTTGGCCAGGCCGCCTTCGCCCAAGGCCACGGCCACGGCCGCAACGGGCCGTCCGGCCCGCCGGGACGCGGTGGCCAACACATGGACCGCGGGCCGGGCCCCGGCCACAACGGCCCGCCGCCCCATGCCCGTCCGGTGCCTCCGGGCCCCGGCCGCGGTCCCGCGGCCTGGAACCCGCCGCACCGCTGGGCCAAGGGCGAGCGCGTGCCGGTGGTGTACCGCAGCCGGCAGTACGTGATCGAAGACTGGCGTTCGTACCGCCTGTCGGCGCCGCCGCGCGGCTACCAGTGGATCGGCGTCGGCGCCGACTACTTCCTGGTCGGCGTGGCGACCGGCATCGTGCTGCAGAGCGTGTTCGGCAACTGAAGCGCCGCACAGGCCGCCGGGCGGCGCCGCCGCGCGCCGCCCGGTTTCCTCATTCCACCTTGGCGCCCGAGGCTTCGACGATCCCCTTCCACTGGTGATACTCGGTGTCCAGCAGCGACGAAAGCTGCGCCGGCGTCATGATCTGCGTTTCCGCGCCCTGCTCGTGGATGGCCGCCTGCATGTCGGGCTGCGCCAACAGCTTGTTGACCTGGGTGTTGAGCTCGGCGATCACGGCCTTGGGCGTGGCGGCCGGCACGAACAGGCCGTACCAGGTGCTGACGTCGAAGCCCTTGTAGCCCAGCTCGGCCACGGTGGGCACGTCGGGCAGCGAAGTGCTGCGGCGCGCCGAGGTGACGGCCAGCGGCCGCAGCTTGCCGGCCTTGATCTGGGCGATGGCCGACGGCACCGACGACACCAGCAGGTCCACGTTGCCGGCCAGCACGTCGGCCAGCGCCGCGTTCGAGCCCTTGTACGGGATATGGCGGATGTCGATGTGTGCGGCTTCCTTGAAGATCTCGCCGGCCAGGTGGATGGTGGTGCCGCTGCCGGGCGATCCATAGGTGAGCGAGCCCGGCGCCGCGCGCGAGGCCTCCACCACGTCGGCCAGCGTCTTCAAGCGCGATTCGGCGTTGGTGACGATGACGATCGGCGTGTAGGCCACGTGCGCGACCGCGGCCAGGTCCTTGGTCGGGTCGTAGCTCACGCTCTTGTACAGCCAGGGCGCGACCACCAGGTTGTCTTTTTGTCCCATCACCACCTCGTAGCCGGTGGGCGCGGCGCGCACGGCCGCCGCGATGCCGATGGTGCCGCCGGCGCCGGCGCGGTTCTCGGGCACCACCGTCCATTTGTTGGCCTCGGCCAGCCGGGTGGCGACCAGGCGCGACAGGATGTCGGTGCCGCCGCCGGGCGGGAAGGGCACGATGAGGTGGATGGGCTTGCTGGGATAGGGCTGCGCATGGGCGACCGAGGCCGACAGCGCGAGCGCCGCGAAAAGGGAAAGGGTGCGGGTCAAGAGAGTCTCCTGGGGCCGGGCCGCCGTCCGGCGTGGACTTGCTGGCATTGCGATTCGGCGGATCGCCGCACTTTGCCTCAAAGTGGCGGCCGTAGGCAAATCGGCGGCGATGCCGATACACTGGCGGCCATGATTCGACGGGAGGCGCGATGACGCCGACATCCTCCGCCGCGCCGGCCGGGGCCGGGCTGGCGCCGCTGATCGTGGCGATGAGTTCGCGCGCGCTGTTCGACCTGTCGGAGGCGCACGCGGTGTGGGAGCAGTCCGGCGACGAGGAGGCTTACCGCCGCTACCAGGTAGAGCGCGAGAACCAGACGCTGGCCCCCGGCGTCGCCTTCAACCTGGCGCGCAAGCTGCTGGCGCTGAACGACGATCCCGACGCGCCCAGGGTGGAGATCGTGCTGCTGTCGAAGAACAGCGCCGACACCGGCCTGCGGGTATTCAATTCGATCCGCGACCACGGCCTCGACATCCAGCGCGCCGCCTTCACGCGCGGCCTGAACCCGTTCCGCTATGCCGAGGCCTTCGGCGCCTGCCTGTTCCTGTCGGCCGATCCGACGGACGTGCGCGAGGCGCTCGAAGCCGGCATGGCCGCGGCCACCATCCTGCCGTCGGCGGCGGCCGGCGCCGGTTCGGCCGGCCACGAGCTACGCATCGCCTTCGACGGCGATTCGGTGCTGTTCTCCGACGAATCGGAGCGCATCTTCCAGGATCAGGGGCTGGAAGCCTTCATCCGCAACGAGCGCGAGGCGGCCGATACGCCGCTGGCGCCGGGCCCGTTCGCGCCTTTTCTGCGCGCGCTGCACGCCATCCAGGCGGCGGCGCCGCCCGGCCAGCCGCTGGTGCGCACCGCGCTGGTCACCGCGCGCGGCGCGCCGTCGCACGAGCGCGTGGTCAAGACGCTGCGGTCGTGGGGCGTGCGGGTCGACGAGTCGCTGTTCCTGGGCGGGCGCGACAAAGGGCGCTTCCTGGCCGCGTTCGGGGCGGATATCTTCTTCGACGACCAGGCCCGGCACTGCCAGTCGGCGGCGCAACATGTGTCGACCGGGCACGTGCCGTTCGGGATCAAGAATCCCACCCCTACGCGCTTCGCGCGCCCCTCGAGGGGCGGCACTGGCGGACCGACGGAGCCGGATCCGCCGTGCCCTGGATGATGCCGGGGTAGTTGCGGGATCGTCTATTCGATGTCACATCTGGCTTTTCTGTCTCGTCTTGAATGCAGGGCGGCATGCCGCCGCCTCTTCTTCTAGGACGAAAACGGAGAAACCGCCATGCAAGCCCGCATCGATCCCTATGCCGCCGCGCCCGCCGCCATCCGCGCCATGATGGCGCTGTCCGCCCATGCCGAGAAAAGCGGCCTGGAGCGCAGCCTGCTGGAACTGGTCAAGACGCGCGCCTCGCAGATCAACGGCTGCGCGTTCTGCCTGCACATGCATGCGCGCGACGCGCGCGCCGCCGGCGAGAGCGAGACTCGCCTGTACCTGCTCGACGCCTGGCGCGAATCGACCCTCTACACGCCACGGGAGCGCGCCGCGCTGGCGTGGACCGAGGCGCTGACCCTGATCGCGCAGACGCACGCGCCGGACGAGGATTATGATGAGCTGGCCCGTCATTTCTCGGAAGCCGAGCAGGTCGAGCTGACGATCGCCATCGTTACCATCAACGCCTGGAACCGCATCGCCGTGGGTTTCCGCCGCCCCCACCCCGCCGATTGAGTACCCGCATGGCCGCCGACATCCCCGCCGACACACACGCCGCGGCCGGCTTCGAGCCGCATCGCCGCCACCTGTACGGCCTGGCCTATCGCATGCTGGGGTCGTGGTCCGATGCCGAGGACATGGTGCAGGAGGCCTGGCTGCGCTGGCGCGAGGTGGATCCGGCGCGGATCGATGCGCCGCGCGCCTTCCTGTCGCGCATCGTCACCCGGTTGTGCCTGGACCACCTGAAATCGGCCCGCATGCGGCGCGAGCAGTACGTCGGACCGTGGCTGCCGGAACCGCTGCCCGATGCCGAAGCCTATGCCGCCAACGCCCCGGGCGAATACGCCGGCGACCTGTCGATGGCGCTGATGCTGGCGCTGGAACGGCTGTCGCCGCTCGAGCGCGCGGCCTTCCTGCTGCACGATGTGTTCGACGTGCCTTTCCCGGAAATCGCGCGGACCCTGGGCCGCGGCGAGGCCGCCTGCCGCCAGCTGGCGGCGCGCGCCCGGGTGCACGTGCGCGAGGCGCGGCCGCGGGTGCGCGTGACCGAGCAGGAAAGCATGCGGATCGCCGCCGCCTTTATCGAGGCGTCGCGGCGCGGCGACCTGGAAGCCCTGCAGCGCCTGCTGGCCGAAGACGCCGTGCTGCACAGCGACGGCGGCGGCAAGCGGCGGGCCGCGATGCGGCCGGTGCGCGGGCGCGACCGGATCGCGCGCTTTTTCGCCGGCATCGCGCGCAAATATCCGCCCGGCATGCTGTGGGCCGTTCCGGCCGGGCTCAACGGCATGCCCGGCGTGGTCGAAAGCGAGGGCGACGGCAGCCTGCGGGCCACGCTGGTCGACATCCGCGACGGCAGGGTGGCGGCGGTCTACATCGTGCGCAATCCCGACAAACTGGGGCACCTGGGGCGGTTCGGTCCGGCCGCCGGCGGCGCGGCGCAGAGTTGACGGCGATGGTGCGGCTGGAAGACCTGCTGGTGTTCGTGCGCGCGGCCGACGGCGGCAGCCTGTCGGCCGCCGCACGCCAGCTCAATATGACGCCGGCCGCGGCCAGCGCCGCGGTCAAGCGGCTGGAACGCCTGCTGGACGCGCGCCTGCTGGCCCGCTCCACCCGCAGCCTGCGCCTGACGCCGGACGGCGAACGCTACCTGGCGCACGCGCGCAGCGCGCTGGCCGAGATCGAGGCCGGCAGCCACGCGCTGGAACGCGGCCGGCAATCGATCGGCGGCGAGGTGACGCTGGCCCTGCCTTCCGACCTCGGCCGCAGCGTGCTGGCCGGCTGGCTGGATGAGTTCCAGTCCATGCATCCGCGGGTCAGGCTGAACCTGCACATCAGCGACCGGGTGGCCGACCTGTTCCGCCATCCGGTCGATCTGGCCGTGCGCTATGGGCCGTTCGAGGATTCCACGCTGGTGACGCTGCCGCTGGACGACGCCAACCGGCGCGTGCTGTGCGGCGCGCCGGCCTATTTCGCGCGCCATGGCCGGCCGCGGTCGCCGGCCGACCTGGCGCGCCACAACTGTCTGCGCTTTGCATTGAGCGACGGGGTGCAGCGGCAATGGCGCTTCGAGCGGGACGGCCGGGTCGAGACGGTCGCCGTGGACGGCGACCGCGTCAGCGACGACGGCGAGCTGGTGCGGCGCTGGGCGTTGGCCGGCCACGGGCTGGCATACAAATCGCGGCTCGACGTGTTGCGCGACCTGCGGGCCGGCACGCTGGAGGCCGCGCTGGCCGACTATGCCGGCGAGCCGGTGCCGCTGCGGCTGGTATGCCCGGACCGCGGCATGCTGTCGCCCACCGTCCACGCCCTGCGCGAGCTGCTGCAGGCGCGCATCGCCGAATACCTGGACGGCGAATCCGCCGGCGCCACGGCCGTGCCGCCTCCCGCGGCAGCGGCCGGGCAGGACGCCTAGAAGCCCTCCAGCACGATCTTGCCGCGGGCCTTGCCGCTTTCGAGCAGGGCATGGGCGCGCTTCAGGTTGGCTGCGGAAATCGTGCCGAAATGCTCGCTGGCCGTGCTGCGCAGCGTGCCGTCGTCCACCAGCTGGGCGACACGGTCGAGCAGTTCGTGCTGGCGGATCTGGTCGGCCGTGCCGTACACCGACCGGGTGAACATCGATTCCCAGTGCAGCGACACGCTCTTGCCCTTGAGCAGGCGCACGTCGAACGCCTCGGGATCGTCGATCACGCCGATGCGGCCTTGCGGGGCGACGGCTTCGACCAGCTGCGGGTAATGCTGCCCGGTGTGGGTCAGCGAGGCGATGTAGCGCACCTCCGGCACCCCGGCCGCGCGCAGCCCGTCGGCCAGCGGCTGCCGATGGTCGATGACGTGGTGGGCGCCCAGCTCCTGCAGCCAGGCCCGCGTTTCCGGGCGCGATGCGGTGCCGATCACCGTAATGCCGGTCAGCTTGCGCGCCAGCTGGACCAGGATCGAGCCGACCCCGCCGGCGGCGCCGACCACCAGCAGCGCGTCGCCGTGGCCGCCGCCTTGCGGCACGCCGAGCCGGTCGAACAGCAGCTCCCACGCCGTGATCGAGGTCAGCGGCAACGCCGCCGCGGCGGCGAATTCCAGCGTATCGGGCATGCGGCCGACGATGCGCTCGTCCACCGCGTGCAGTTCGCTATTGGTGCCCGGCCGGCCGATGGTGCCGGCATACCAGACCCGGTCGCCCGGCCTGAACAGCGTGACGCCCGCGCCCACGGCGCGCACCACGCCGGCGGCGTCCCACCCCAGCACCACCGGCTCGCCGCCCTTGGGCTGGCGGCTGGCGCGCACCTTGGTGTCCACCGGGTTGACCGAAACGGCCCGGACCTCCACCAGCAGATCGCGCTCGCCCGGCACCGGCGCGGGCAACTCGACGTTCATCAGCGACTGCTCGTCGGCGATGGGCAGGCAACGGTAGTAGGCAACGGCTTTCATGGCGCTTTCCTCATGGCTATGGAATGGCGCCAGTGTGCTACGGGCCAGCCAGCCGGACCAGCGCCTCGCGGCCGGTTTCTGTTTCAAACAGCGGTTGAAAATGCGCCTCGGGACACATGACAGTGCGCTTGCCGTCCGCGTGATGTCAGGGCTTGAGCACCACCTTGATGCAGCCGTCCTCCTTGTCGCGGAAGGTCTTGTACATGCCGGGCCCTTTCTCCAGCGGCACGGTATGGGTAATGACGAACGACGGGTCGATCTGGCCGTCCTGGATGCGGCGCAGCAGGTCGTCGGTCCAGCGGTTGACGTGGGTCTGGCCCGTGCGGATGGTCAGGCCTTTGTTCATCGCCATGCCGAAGGGGATCTTGTCGACCAGGCCGCCGTAGACGCCGGGCACCGAGAGGATGCCGGCGGGGCGGCATACGTACATCATTTCGCGCAGCACGTGGGGGCGGTCGGATTCGGCCATCACCGCCTGCTTGGCGCGGTCGTAGAAGGAGTCGAAGGAACGCATGACGTGCGCTTCGAGCCCGACCGCGTCGATGCATTTCTCCGGCCCTTTGCCGCCGGTCAGCTCGCCCAGCCGCTCGACCACGCTCTCGTTCTCGAAATCGATGATCACCGCGCCGCCCTCGCGCGCCATCGCCAGCCGCTCGGGCACGTGGTCGATGCAGATCACCTGGCGCGCGCCCAGCAGCACGGCGCTGCGGATGGCCATCTGCCCGACCGGGCCGGCGCCCCAGATGGCCACCGTGTCGGTCGGCTCGATTTCGCACTGCACGGCGGCCTGCCAGCCGGTGGGAAGAATGTCGCCCAGGAACAAGACCTGCTCGTCCGTAAGGCCTTCCGGCACCTTGATGTGGGTCTTGTCGGCGAACGGTACGCGCACGTATTCCGCCTGCCCGCCGGGGTAGCCGCCGGTCAGGTGGCTATAGCCGAACAGGCCGGCGGTGGTGTGGCCGAACACCTTGTCTGCGGTCTCCTTGTTGCGGTTGGTGCGCTCGCATACCGAGAAATTGCCGCGCCTGCACTGGTCGCACTCGCCGCAGAAGATCGTGAACGGCACCACCACGCGGTCGCCCGGCTTGAGCGCGTGGTTGTCCTTGCCGACCTCCATCACCTCGCCCATGAATTCGTGGCCCATGATGTCGCCGTGCTTCATGCCCGGGATGAAGCCGTCGAACAGATGCAGGTCGGAGCCGCAGATGGCGCAGGCCGATATCTTGACGATGGCGTCGCGCGGGTGCTCGATGGCCGGGTCGGGAACCGTGTCGCAGCGTATGTCGTGCTTGCCGTGCCAGCACAGTGCTTTCATGCCGTTCTCCTGTCGAGGGCGGGCGCGAAGGGGTCGCCCGGCTCAGCAAGCGGCGTGCCGTGCTTCCGGGCGGTCCCGGCCTGCGCGGCTCGCACTGCGCGGCTCGCACGGCGCGGCGGCCTACCAGCTGGTGTCGCGTTCCGACGTGGCCGAGATCCGGTGGATGGCCAGGTCGGCGCCGTTGTATTCCTCTTCGTGGCCCAGGCGCAGGCCCACGCAGCGCTTGAGCACGCCGTAGACCAGCGCGCCGCCCGCCGCGGCCAGCGCCACGCCCAGCAGCGTGCCGGCCAGCTGCGCCGCGAACGACACGCCGCCCATGCCGCCCAGCGCGCGCTGGCCGAAGATGCCGGCCGCGATGCCGCCCCAGGCGCCGCACATGCCGTGCAGCGGCCATACGCCCAGCACGTCGTCGATGCGCCAGCGGTTCTGCACGCGGGTGAACATCGACACGAACAGCACGCCGGCGATGGCGCCGGTGGCCAGCGCGCCCAGCGGGTGCATCAAGTCGGAGCCGGCGCATACCGCCACCAGCCCCGCCAGCGGGCCGTTGTAGGTGAAGCCCGGGTCGTTGCGGCCCAGCAGCCAGGCGGCCAGCGTGCCGCCCACCATGGCCATCAGCGAATTCAGCGCGACCAGGCCGCTGATGTGGTCCAGCGTCTGCGCGCTCATCACGTTGAAGCCGAACCAGCCGGCCGCCAGCACCCAGGCGCCCAGCGCCAGGAAAGGGATGTTGGACGGCGGATGGGCGGCGATGCGGCCGTCCTTGCCGTAGCGGCCGCGGCGCGGCCCGAGCAGCATGACGGCCGGCAGCGCGATCCAGCCGCCGAAGGCATGCACCACCACCGAGCCGGCGAAGTCGTGGAAGGGCGCGCCGGTCCACGCGGCCAGCGCATCCTGCAGGCCGAAGCGGTCGTTCCAGGCCATGCCCTCGAACAGCGGATACAGGAAGCCGACCAGCACGAAGGTCGCGGCCAGCTGCGGATTGAACTTGGAGCGTTCGGCGATGCCGCCCGACACGATGGCCGGGATGGCGGCGGCGAAGGTGGAAAGAAAGAAGAACCGGACCAGCGCGTAGCCGTCGGCCCGCGCCAGCGTGCCGGCGCCGGCGAAGAAATCGACGCCGTAGGCGATGGTGTAGCCGATGAAGAAATAGGCGATCGTCGAGACCGAGAAATCGACCAGGATCTTGACCAGCGCATTGACCTGGTTCTTGCCGCGGACGGTGCCGAGCTCCAGGAAGGCGAAGCCGGCGTGCATCGCGAACACCATTACCGCGCCGATCAGCAGGAACAGGGTGTCCTGGCTGGTTTTCAACTCGTTCATGCCTAGCACGCCATCCGGATGGGAAGACGCACGGCAAAGCAGGATGTGTGCCAAGATGGGGCGTCGGCGCACGAATGCGGGCGGGGAAGGCGCCATATCCGTGCCCGGCAGGTTCCGGTGCGGCGCACGCCGTGTCCGGTTGCACCAAAATAGGAATATTTCCGCCATATCATGGTGCCGATGGCACCACGATCGGGATATTCCGGCCGCGTTACCAGGGCAGCGGCGGCGCGGCCAGCCGGCTGTCCTCGCGCCCCGCCACCGTGCCGAAGCGCGCATGCCCCGCCTCCCAGTCGCGCTGGGCCTGCGTGATGCGCGTCTTGTCGGTGGCCACGAAATTCCACCAGATCACGATCGGATGGTCGATCGGGACGCCGCCGATCAGCAGCGCCCGCGAGCCGGCGGCCAGCGCCGGCTCCAGCGCGTGGCGCCCGGGCGGCAGGTAGGCCAGTTCGTTGGCATCGAAGTGCCCGCCTTCCACCGTGGCGCCGCCTTCCAGCACCAGCAATCCGTGTTCGAAGGCGGGGTCGAGCGGAATCGACGGCCGCGCGGCGCCGCCACAGGAGAGGTCGACGCCGACCAGCGGCGAGTACACCCGGCAGGGCGCCTTGCGCCCCGCCAGCGAACCGGCCAGCAGCGTGAAATCGACGCCGCCGTCGCGCCAGCGCGGCAGCTCCGGATAATGATCGAAGGCCGGCGCGATGGTATCGTGGCCCGGCGGCAGCGCGATCCACAGCTGGGCGGCGTGCAGCACCCGCTGGTCGGGCTGCGAGTCTTCCGTATGGCTGATGCCGTTGCCGGCCGTCATCAGATTGACCTCGCCGGGGCGGATGGGCTGGACGTTGCCCAGGCTGTCCCGGTGCAGCACCTCGCCTTCGATCATCCAGGTAAAGGTTTGCAGCCCGATGTGGGGATGGGCGCCCACGTGCATGCCGCGGCCCGGTTCGAAGCGGGCCGGGCCGGCGTGGTCGAGGAAGCACCAGGCGCCGATGGTGCGCCGGTGGCGCACGGGCAGCACGCGGTCGACGGCGACTTCGCCGCCGATCTCGGCGCGGCGGGCCGCGATGCGTTCGACGGGAGCGGGCGTGGGCGTAGGCATGCGGTACCTCCGGAGACGGGTCGCAACGCGGCAATCCAGGTCGGTATGATAGCGCCAGGCTTTTTGCCGCCACCGCCGCCCGTGGCGCCATGAATTTTCGGAGACCTCCATGCGTTGGTTCAAGCGCATCGCAATCGGCCTGGCCGCGCTCGTCGCGGTCGCCGTCGTTTGCGTCGGCGCGCTGGCATTGCTGGTGGACCCCGCCCAGTACAAGACACAGATCGCCGGCGCCGTCAGCCAGCGCTACGGCCGCACGCTGCGCATCGACGGCGGCCTGAAGCTGGCGTTTTTCCCGCGGCTGGGGCTGGAAATGGGCCGGGCCTCGCTGTCGGAGCCGCGCTCGGCCCAGATCTTCGCCGCGGTGGATTCGGCGCGCGTGGCGGTGGCCGTCTGGCCGCTGTTGTCGAGGCGGGTGGTGATCGACCATCTGCGGGTCGACGGCCTGAAGGCCAACGTGGTGCGCGACGCGCGCGGCCGCTTCAATTTCGACGACTTGCTGGAAGGCGGCCAGGCGCGCGGCGCGGCGCCGGCCGGACCGGCCGCCGGGGCGCCGTCCGGCGGCGGCGCGCCGCTGCAGTTCGACGTGGCCGGCATCGAGTTCACCAACGGCGAGCTGGCCCTGCGCGACCAGGCCTCCGGCCGCGCGCTGCGCCTGGAGCGGCTGTCGGCCAGCGCCGGCCGCATCGTCGCCCGCCAGCCGTTCGCCTTCGACGTATCGGCCCGCGTGCTGGGCCAGGCGCCGCGGGTCGATGCCAGCGTGCAGGGCAGCGGGCGCATCGAGTTCGACCCGGCGCTGCGGCGCTTCGCGGCGCGCGACGTCGAGTTCAAGGCCAGCGGCGTACTGCCCTCGGTGCGCGCCAACGCTTTCGCCGCCCGCGGCAGCGTCGAGTTCGACGGCCAGAAGCGCGCGCTCGACGCCTCCGGCGTGTCGGTGACCTTCCAGGGCGACGTCGCCGGCGATACGCCGCTGACCGGCATCGACGCCCGCGCCGATGTCCCCGCCTTCGGCATCGGGATCGACGAAGGCCGCATCCGCGTCGACAAGCTTTCGCTGTCGGCGCAGGGGCGCGCCGGCGCCGATCCGTTCGAGCTGAACCTGGCCGCGCCGCGCCTGCAGGTGACCGACCGCAGCGCCGAGGGCGACGACCTGACCGGCCGCCTGCGCCTGTCGGGCGAGGCGGCCGCCGATGCGCGCTTCACGCTGTCGGGCGTATCGGGCAGCGCCGACAAGCTGGCGGCGGCGCGCTTGGACGTGTCGGCCACGCTCAGGCGGGGCGCGCGGACGGTGATGCTGACCGGCGCCTCGCCGCTGGAAGCCAGCGTGCGGCAGCGCACGCTGTCGCTGTCGCGCATCGACGCCCAGCTGCGGATCGACGATCCAGGCCTGCCGGGCGGCAACATGGCGATTCCGGCCAGCGGCAGCGTGCGCGCCGATTTCGCCAAAGAAGCGCTGGCGCTGCGGCTGGGCGCGACGATCGACGGCGGCCGGCTGGCGGCCAACGCCGACCTGGCGCAGTTCGATACCCCGCGGGTGAATTTCTCGCTCAATGCCGAGAAGCTCGACCTCGACCGCCTGTTCCCGCCGCGCCCGCCGGCCGGCGGCGCCGATGGCGCGGCGGGCGGCGGCCCGGCGCCCGATGCGGCCATCGACCTGTCGCCGCTGCAGGGCTTCACCGCGCACGGCACCGTCCGCATCGGCCAGCTGGTGGCGCGCGGCGTGCATGCCGACGACGCGGCCGCCACGGTGCGCGTGGCCAACGGGCGGGCCGACGTTTCCGGCCTGAAGGCCTCGCTGTACGGCGGCAGCCTGTCCGGCAGCCTGTTCGCCGACGCCAATACCCACCGGCTGGGGCTGGCGCCGTCGCTGAGCAACGTCTTGCTGCAGCCCCTGCTGGCCGACGCGGCGGGCAAGGACGTGCTGTCGGGCCGCGGCAACGTCGCGCTGAACCTGACGGCCACCGGGCAGACGGCGCAGGCGCTGCGCGCCTCGCTCAACGGCACCGGGCAGCTGTCGCTGCGCGACGGCGCGATCAAGGGGATCGACCTGGCGCGTTCGCTGCGCGAGTTCAAGTCGATGCTGGCGCTCGGCAAGGACGCCGCCGCCGATGCCGACGGCGCCCGGCAGACCGATTTTTCCGAAATGCAGGCGCAACTGGTGTTCGCCAACGGCGTCGGCACCGTGCGCAGCCTGAACGTCAAGGCGCCGCTGCTGCGCATCGCGGGCGGCGATCCGGCCCGGATCGACGTGGCGGCGTCGCGGCTCGACCTGGTGGCCAACGTCACGGTGGTCAATACCTCCACCGGCCAGGACGGCAAGGAACTGGCCCAATTGCACGGCGCCACCATTCCCGTGCGCCTGAGCGGGCCGTTCGACGCGCCGCGCTACGAGGTGCTGTGGAGCCGGGTGGGCGCCAGCCTGCTGGAAAACGCGATCAGGAAAGGAATCGGCAAACAGCCCGGCACCCCCGGCAAGCCGGCCGACAAGCCCCTGGATGCGGTGCGCGACCGGCTGAAGAAACTGTTCGAACGTTGATGCCGTCGCCCGCGCGCGGCCGGCGCCTTCCGGCGGCCTCCACGGGCCCGTGTTTTAGGGAACCCCAGCCATGTCCATCGGCATTTCAGGCCTTTACGTCTATCCCATCAAATCGTGCGCCGGCATCGCGCTGGCCGAGTCCGGCATCGGCGCGGCCGGGCTGTACAACGACCGGCGCTGGATGGTGGTGTCTCCGGACGGCGATTTCATCACCCAGCGCAGCCATCCGGCCCTGGCGCGCGTGGCCACGGCGCTGCACGACGGCTACCTGGTCGCGCTGGCGCCGGGCCTGCCGCGGCTGGACATTCCCATCGACGTGATCGAAGACGACGACAGCGTGCGATGCAGCGTGCGCGTCTGGGGCGACGTGGTCGACGCGATCGACGAAGGCGAGCTGGCGGCGCAGTGGTTCGCCCAGGTGGTCGGCGCGCCGTGCCGGCTGGTGCGGGTCCATCCGCAGGCGCGGCGCGCCGTCGGGCCCGCGCGGGTGGCGGCCTGGCTGGCCAGCCATCCGGACGTGCGCGGATTCGCCGCCGAGCACGTGACCGCGTTCGCCGACGGCTATCCGGTGCTGGTGGCCAACGAGGCTTCGCTGCGCGAGCTGAACGAAAGGCTGGCCGCCGCCGGCGCGGCGCCGGTGGGCATGGAGCGGTTCCGGCCCAACGTGGTGCTGGACGAGTTCGGCGCCTTCGACGAGGACTACACGGTGGAGATCGCGATCGGCGCGGTGCGGCTGGCGCTGGTCAAGCCCTGCGTGCGCTGCGAGATTCCCAACACCGACCAGCGCACCGGCGCGCGCGGCGTGGAGCCGATGGCCACGCTGGCCGGGTTCCGCAGCCAGCCGGGCGGCGGCGTGACCTTCGGCATGAACGCCATCGTGCAGGCCCCGCCCGGCGCGGTGGTGAAAGTGGGCGACCGGGCGGAGGTGAGGCTGGATTTCCAGGAGTAGGAACGACCCGGCGCCGGGCCTCAGGCCGCCGACTTCGACAACAGCCCCGTGAGCAGGCGGTATTTGTCCATCAGCTGGTCCTGGTCTTCGCGCCAGGCCGGGTTGAACTCGATGCACTCCACCGGACAGACGACCTTGCACTGCGGCTCGTCGTGATGGCCGACGCATTCGGTGCAGCGCGCCGGGTCGATCTCGTAGATCGACTCGCCCATGGCGATGGCGCCATTCGGGCATTCAGGCTCGCAAACATCGCAATTGATGCATTCGTCGGTGATCAGCAGGGCCATCGAAGCGGCTTCTTTCTGGTGGTGGGCTTATATCTATGGTACTGCGCACTTCCGTGCCTATCCCGGACGCCGCGGATCCGGCTCCGCCGGTCCGCCAGCGTCGCCCCTTGAGGGGCGCGCGAAGCGCGAGGGGGGAGCCCTCTACAGGGCGCGCGAAGCGCGTAGGGGTGGGCTTTCAACCCCGGTCGCCGCCCAGCTGTGTCACCTTGGCCTGCAGCCAGCGTTCGACCGACGGGAACACGAATTTGCTGACGTCGCCGCCCAGCTGGGCGATTTCGCGCACGATCGTACCCGAAATGAACTGGTACTGGTCCGACGGCGTCAGGAACATGGTTTCGACATCGGGCAGCAGGTAACGGTTCATGCCCGCCATCTGGAATTCGTATTCGAAGTCGGACACGGCGCGCAGCCCGCGCACGATCACGCGGGCATTCTGCTCGCGCACGAAATCCTTAAGCAGCCCGGCGAAGCTGGCCACCGTGACGTTGGGATAGTGGCCGAGGATCTCGCGGGCGATCTCTACCCGTTCGCTCACGGTGAAGAAGGGCTTCTTGTTGCGGCTGACCGCCACGCCGACCACCACGCGGTCGAACAGGCTCGCCGCCCGGCGGACCAGGTCCTCGTGCCCGCGCGTCATGGGATCGAAAGTGCCAGGGTAAACAGCAATAATCATGCGGGGCTCCGTAGGGTTGGGCATACGCCTCTTGTTGCGGCCGCCGGCGTCTCCTCGGCGGTGTGGCGGTTTTTACGAGATTATTTCGCCATTTGCGCGGCGCAGCAAACCGGGCGCCGGCGAGGGCCCCGGCGCGAATCGTTCCCGGGGCCAGGCCCGGTCAGATCGCGGCCGATCGGAATAAGTGAGCGTACACCGCCCCGGCCCGTTCCTGCCGCAGCAGCGTCAGCCATGGCGGCGGTTCGACGGCATGCTCGGCCTCGATATAGACCAGCGCATCGGCCGCGAGTGCCGGCTGCAATGCCGGCAGGATCCTGGCCAGCCAGTCGTGGCCGAACGGGGGATCGAGCAGCGCCAGGTCGAAGCGGCCGCCCAGCGCGGGCACCGCCCGCAGCGCGTCGCCGGCCACGATCCGCACGCCGGACGCCCCCAGGCGGTCGCAAAGCGCCTGCAGCGCGGCCGCCGCGCGGCGGTCGTGCTCGATCATCACCACTTCGCCGGCGCCGCGCGAAGCCGCCTCCAGCCCCAGCGCGCCGCTGCCGGCGAAGGCGTCCAGCACGCGGCGGCCGGCGAAATCGCCGTCCCAGAAGTGGTTCAGCCAGTTGAACAGGGTCTCGCGCACGCGGTCGGGCGTGGGACGCAGTCCGGGCAGGTCGAGCACCGGTATCGGCGTGCGCTTGAAGCGGCCGCCGATGATGCGGATTTTGTGCGGCGGCGCGGCCGGGGGCCGCGCGGCGGGCTTGCGCGATAAAGACATCGTTTGGCACCGGTAGAATCGAGGGATTCTATGTCGCGCGCGCCGATCCTGCATGGACGCCCGCGGCCGGGGGCGCCGCAGCGGCCCCGGCGCCGGCGCGGCGGCCGCTGCATTTTGCGAGATTCGCCCATGTTCAGTTTCTTCCGGAAAAAATCCCAGCCCGAGGCGCAACCCGAACCGGCCGCGCCGGCCGCCGCGGCCGGCGCGGCGCCGGGCCGCGCGGGTCCGGAGGCGGCGCGCGACGCCGAGGCCGCCGCCTCCCTGGCGCAG
>NZ_BAABFO010000034.1:0-48576 GCF_039541095.1 Pigmentiphaga soli | reverse complement strand
TTCGTCTGTGAAAGTAGGTCATCGTCAGGCTAATACCCCCCAGAACCCCTCGTGCCCAACCGCACGAGGGGTTTTGCTTTTGCGCCGACGGAAGCCATCCACCCCCAATAAAAAACGCCCATGCGCGAACGCACAGGCGTTTTCCCTTCTCCCCAGAAGCCCGGACCGCCACCACAAGACGACCCATCCGGGATGCGGCGGATCCGGCTCCGCCGGTCCGCCCGCATCGCCCCCTGGGGCGGCGCGCGTAAGCGCGTAGGGGGGGCCGACTACTTCAAATGAGCGTTGACGATCTTCGTCAGTTCGAACATGTCCACCGAAGGCTTGCCGAACAGCTCCTTGAGCTTGGCGTCGGCGTTGATGTTGCGCTTGGCCTTCGGATCCTGCAGGTTGTTCTTCTTGATGTAGTCCCAGATCTTACGGGTGACTTCCGTCCGCGGCAGCGGAGCCGGGCCGATCACGGCGGCCAGCGTGGGGCTGGGGGTGAGCGGAGTCAGGAAGGCGGCGTTGACCTTGCGCGGCGCCTTCTTGGCCGGCGCCTTCTTGGCGGCGGCCGTCTTCTTCACGGCGGGGGCGGCCTTCTTGGCCGGGGCTTTTGCGGCTTTCTTGGCGGGCGCGGCTTTCTTCGCCGCCGCCTTCTTGGCTGTGGCCATGCTGTACTCCTAGAGAAGGTTCATTCGTCGGATCAGGGGCAGGGCCACACCGCAGTGCGCGAGAGGCAGACTCCAGAACTGCGGAATAACCCCGCGAGCGCAGCATATCGTCTACCAAGGAGCGCTACAACAGAAATCCGACAGAAACGCCCTTCGGCGCGGGTTTTAGACGGGCGCGCAACGTCGCGCGGAGCGACAACGCCGGTAGAATGGCCGCACCGCCGCAGCAAGCCGATACTCCAGGCAGGCCGGCCCAACATTCGCCTGCGCAGCCGAGGTGCGCGTTCCGATGCGGTTTCCCGAGTTCTTCCGTTCGTCGTCCTGCCCCGTTCCGGGCTGGCGTGCGCCGGTCCTGGCTGCCGCCTGGTGCGCCCTGATGGCGCTGGCCGGATGCGCCGGCCGCCCACCAGCGCCGGCCGCATCGGCGACATCCGGCACGTTCGGCGCGGCCGTGTCGTCCCAGTCCGGCGCCACCGCGCCGGGGCCCGCCATCCTGGCGGCAACGCTGGCGCCGCTGGCCTTGTCGGCCACGGCGTCGGCGCCGGGCGAGCCGCCCGCGGGCTGGCAGCCCTGGGTCATCCGTCCCGACAAGAAGAAAACCCGCTACGCCGTCGCGGTGCAGGCCGTGGATGGCCAGGAACGCCGCGTGCTGCATGCCGCAGCCGATTCGGCGGCCAGCGGGCTGTGGGTGCCGGTCGATGTGCCGGCAGCTGCCGCTACGCGCATAAGCTGGTCGTGGCGGGCCGGGGCGCTGATCGAAGGCGCCGACGGCAGCCGCCCGGAGGCCGAAGACGCGCCGGTGCGGCTGGTGCTGGCGTTCGATGGCGACTGGCGCCGCCTGCCGCTGCGCGATCAGATGCAGGCCGAAACCGCGCGCTTCCTGACCGGCCGCGACATGCCCTACGCCACGCTGATCTACACCTGGGACGCCTGCCAGCCGGTGGAAGCCATGATCCCCAATGCCTATTCGGCGCGGATCAAGAAGAAAGTGGTCGAATCCGGCCCGTCGAACGTCGGCCGCTGGCGCCGCTACGAACGCGACTTCGCCCAGGATTTCATCGAGGCCTTCGGCGAGCCGCCGGGGCGCCTGATCGGCATCGGCGTGTTGACCGATACCGACAACACGCGTACGTCCGTCCAGGGCTGGTACGGCGACATCCAGTTGCTGACCGCCGGACGGCGGCCGTTCGGGACGTTCGCGGAACGTGCGGCCCTCGATTGAACCGGCCGGCGGGCCGAACGCGCCCGTCCGGCCAACCGCTGGCGGCTGGCGGAGGAGCTGATGGAAGGTTCGGTTGGATTGCGGTCGCCGCTGGAGGCGATACGCCGGTTTCACGACGAGCTGACGCGGCTGCGGCGCGATCTGCACGCCCATCCCGAGCTGGGATTCGAAGAGGTGCGCACCTCGGGCATCGTGGCGCGCAGCCTGGAATTGCTGGGCATCCAGGTGCATCGCGGCATCGGCAAGACGGGGCTGGTGGGCGTGATCCGCGGCCGCCGCTGCGATAGCGGGCGCGTCATCGGCCTGCGCGCCGACATGGACGCGCTGCCCATGGCCGAGGCCAATACCTTCGGCCACCGTTCCACCAAGCCCGGGCTGATGCACGGCTGCGGCCACGACGGCCACACCGCGATCCTGCTGGGCGCCGCGCGCTACCTGAGCGCGACCCGCAATTTCGACGGCACCGTGGCACTGATCTTCCAGCCGGCGGAAGAGGGCCTGGGCGGCGCCAAGGCGATGATCGACGACGGCTTGTTCGACACCTTCCCGGTCGATGCGCTGTACGGCTTCCACAACTGGCCGCCGCTGCCCGCCGGCCGGATCGGCATCAATCCCGGCCCGATGATGGCGGCGGCCGACCGGTTCGAGATCGTGGTCGAGGGCCGCGGCGGCCACGGGGCCCATCCCTATCTGACGGTCGACCCGGTGCTGGTGGCCGGCCAGTTGATCACCGCCACCCAGTCCATCGTGTCGCGCAATGTCAGCCCGCTGGATTCGGCGGTGGTGTCGATCTGCTCGGTGCAGGCCGGGCACCCCGGCGCGATGAGCGTGATCCCGCGCGAGGCGCGGCTGGTCGGTACCGTGCGGACCTTCCGCAAGACGGTGCAGGAACTGGTGGAAAGCCGGCTGCGCGAGTTGTCGGCCTCGATCGCCGGGGCTTTCGGGGCGAGCGCGACGCTGCAGTACGATCGCATCTATCCGGCCACCATCAATACGCCGGCCGAGGCGAATTTCGTGGCCGACGTCGCTACGGCGATGCTGGGCAAGGAAAACGTGATCCGCGACCTCACGCCGTCGATGGGATCGGAAGACTTCTCGCTGATGCTGCAGGGGCGCCCCGGCGCCTATTTCCGCATCGGCCAGGGTGGCGCCGACGCCGGGCGCGGCCTGCACGGCAGCAGCTACGACTTCAACGACGAAATCATCCCGGTCGGCGCCGCTTTGATGGCAGCGCTGGTCGAACGCGGCATGCCAGTCGTGGATTAGGCCCACCCCTACGCGCTTGCGGGAAGGCCCACCCCTACGCGCTTCGCGCGCCCAGGGGGAAGGCCCACCCCTACGCGCTTCGCGCGCCCCTCAAGGGGCGATGCGGGCGGACCGGCGGAGCCGGATCCGCCGCATCCTGGATGGGGCGCGTTCCACTAAAATGGCTGCAGACTCTTTTCTTCTCGGCCCTCCGGCGGCATCCATGACGCTTTCCACGTTCACCATCACCCGGCCCGACGATTGGCATCTGCACTTGCGCGACGGCGACGCGCTGGCCGCGGTGGCCGCGCATTCGGCCCGCCAGTTCGCGCGGGCCATCGTCATGCCGAACCTGAAGCCGCCTGTGACCACTACCGCGCAGGCGCTGGCCTACCGGCAGCGCATCGCCGACGCGCTGGCCGCCGCGCCCGACGCGCCGGCCTTCGAGCCGTTGATGACGCTGTACCTGACCGATAACACCCCGCCCGACGAAATCGCGCGGGCCCGCGAGTCGGGCGCGGTGCACGCGGTCAAGCTCTATCCGGCCGGCGCCACCACCAATTCCGATGCCGGCGTGACCGACCTGCTCGGCAAGTGCGCGCCGGCGCTCGAGGCCATGCAGCGGGCCGGCATGCCGCTGCTGGTGCACGGCGAGGTCACCGATCCGGCCATCGACGTGTTCGACCGCGAGAAGGCCTTCATCGACACCGTCATGATCCCGCTGCGGCGCGCGCTGCCCGAGTTGCGCGTGGTGTTCGAGCACATCACCACGGCCGACGCCGCGCAATACGTGCGCGATGCCGAAGGGCCGGTGGCCGCGACCATCACGCCGCAGCACCTGCTGTACAACCGCAACGCCATCTTCACCGGCGGCGTGCGGCCGCACTGGTACTGCCTGCCCGTGCTCAAGCGCGAAGTCCACCGCAAGGCCCTGGTGGAAGCCGCCACCAGCGGCAACCCGCGCTACTTCCTTGGCACCGACAGCGCGCCGCATGCGCGCGGCCTGAAGGAGCACGCCTGCGGCTGCGCCGGCTGCTTCACCGGCTTCCACGCCATCGAACTGTATGCGCATGCCTTCGAGCAGGCCGGCCGTCTCGACAGGCTGGAGGCCTTCGCCAGCTTCTTCGGCGCCGATTTCTACCGCCTGCCGCGCAACACCGGCCGCCTGACGCTGCTGCGCGAGCCCTTGCGCATTCCCGACGAACTGCCTTTCGGCCATACCACCATCGTGCCGCTGGCCGCCGGGGAGACGCTGCCGTGGCGAGTGGCGAACTGAACCCGGTCGACTGGAACCGGCCGTGGTTCGCCTCGGTCGCGGCTGTCGGCGAGCGCCTGCCGCACGACGACGGCGCGCCGCTGTGCGACCGCCTCAACATGCTGCTGCGCGCCGAGCGCGGCGAGCGGGTGTCGGGCACGCCCAGCAGGCTCAAGATGGATTCCGGCAAGCCGGTGCTGTTCGTGCCGCCGTCCGACCTGCCGCCGGGCACGGCCTATGAAACGCACGTGCACGACACTGGCCGCATTCCCACCCGCGACAATCTGCACGACCTGTTCAACGGGCTGATGTGGTTCGCCTTCCCGCATATCAAGTCGCGGCTGAACGCGATCCAGGCGCGCGAACTGAAGCGGCAGGCGGCCGGCGCCGCGCCGGCCTCGCAAACGGGCGCGCGCGGCGCGGTGCGCGACGCGGTCACGGTGTTCGACGAGAACGGGCTGGTGCTGGCCTGCTCCAACGACGAGCTGGCGCAGGCGCTGCGGCGCTTCGACTGGCGCACGCTGTTCATCGAGCGGCGCACTGCCACGCTGATGCAGACCGAACCGTGGGTGGTCGGCCATGCGTTGCTCGAGAAGCTGATGCAGCCCTACAAGGGCATCACCGCGCATGCGCTGATCGTGCCGGTCGACGATTCCTATTTCCGCGCCTCGAACGGGCAGCGCCGCGCCACCATCGACCGGCTGGTCAGCGACTGGCTGGAGAACTGGCCGTTCTTCACCACGCGCGATCTGGCGCCGCTGCCGGTTCTGGGCCTGCCGGGCTGGTGGCCGGCCAATACGCAGCCGGCCTTCTACGACGACAGCGAAGTGTTCCGGCCGGGGCGCGTGCGGCGCAAATAGACGTCAACGCCCGGCCGTGTCGTCCTCGGGCTTGTAGCCGTCGGTGAGCGTCTGCAGGAAAGCGATCAGGTCGTCGATCTCGGCCTCGTCCAGCGCCGGCTTGTCGCCCGGCTTGCCGCCGAACGGCGGGTCCATGTTGACGTTCTCGCGGTACCGGACAGGCAGGTCGTCGAACTTGTCGATGGTGCCGTCCGGCTTCTTCGGATACCACTTTTCCGGGTTGGTGTCGCGCTGCACGTAGAACTCGATCACCTGCCGCAGCGAGTGGAACGCGCCGTTGTGGAAGAACACCGTGCGGGTGGCCACGTTGCGCAGCGAGGGCGAGCGGAACAGGCCGCAGTATTCGGGGTGGTCCGACAAGTCCTTGCGCTGCGGGCCGCACAGGCCCATGTCGTAGTAGGCGGGATCGGCGTTGGCCGGGATGTCGGGATTGCGCGGCACGCCCAGCGCGATCAGGCCGAAGTCGTTGAAGACGGGCAGCGTCTTCGGGCCGGAGAAAGTATGGCAGCTCGAGCAGTTGCCCTTGTCCGCCGACGAGAACAGCATCATCCCGTGCGTTTCCTGCGGCGTCAGCTTGGCCTTGCCGAGCACGAAGGCGTCGAACTTGCTGGTGAAGGGAAAGAACTCGGCGGGGGTGTGCTCGAAGTCTTCCAGCGCCTCGGTGATGGCGGCGAAGGCCTTGGCCGGATCGTCGAAGATGTGGCCGCCATAGAGCTTGCGCACGGTATCGGCATAGGGCGCGGCCTTCACCTTCGCCACCACGGCGGCAGGATCGGTGTTGGCCATCTCGTCGGGATCGAGCAGCGGGATGCGGGCCTGGTCGCGGCCGGTGGGCGAGCGTCCGTCCCACGTCAGGCCGCCGGTGGGGCCCTGGTCGGTGCTGTCGTCGCCTTCGTCTTCGCCGGGCACGTAGTGCTCGATGAAGGCCGGCACGGTCTGCAGGTACTTCAGCGAAGGAACGGCGCGCCGGCCGTGATGCGTCATGTCGGCGCCGCCCAGCTGCACCGCGAGATCATTGGGCGGGCCATAGTCGTGCGCCGGGCTGTGGCACGTCGCGCACGATTGCTTGCCCGAGGCCGACAGCGACGGATCGAGGAACATCTGCTTGCCGAGCGCGCTCAGGTCGACCGCGCGCTGCTTCGCATAGGCCCGGTCATAGGTGGCGGGCGGCGGCGGGTAGTCTTCGGGGGCGAGCGCCGAGGCGTCGCCATGGGCCTGCGCGTTCAGCAGGACGTAGAGGCCGGCGGCCGCCAGCACGCCTATCGACAAGGCGGCGGCAAGACGCGTCCGGCGCGGGCGGAGCGGAGTGCGGGAGGGCATCGTCGGGCGCTGGTTCAGAGGTCGCCCAGCATAGTGCGCACGCGTATCAGAATTGCGTCGGTGCGCTTACGGCAGTCTGAACGGCCACGAAAGAGCGCGCCGTTTCCAGGGGCATGCCATCTATCGTTCAGCGCAAGGTCAGCGTCCTTTCATGGGACCGTCAGCAGAACTTAACAAAGCTCTAACGCACGCTCTTCAAGATGCCCGGCGGGATCATGGATCCGCAACCACGGAGAAATCAGTGAAGAGCAAATTCAAGAAGGCATGGCTGGTAATGGCCATTGCGATGGCCGGGGGGCTGTTCGGCTGTGGCAACGATGACGACAGCACCGCTTCGGCGCCGCCGCCGCAGCAGGACCAGACCGCCGCCGCGGTCAACGACATCCAGAACGTTGTCGTGATCTTTGCGGAGAACCGTAGCTTCGACAACCTGTACAGCGACTTCCCCGGCGTGGCCAGCCCGCTCGCCAAGGCCGCCTATCCGGCCCAGGTGAATCGCGACGGCACCACGCAGCTGACGTCGCTGCCCAAGATCTGGGGCGGCCTGACCTCGGCCACCGACGCCGATCCGACCGTGTCGGGCGCTTCGCCGATCCCGCAGTTCGACACCGGCGTGCCGATGGTCACCGCGGCCGAAACCGAGGGCATGCCCAACGCGCCCTTCGCGATCAACGAGGTCTACCAGGGCGTGGGCCTGACCGCGGTCAACCACGACCTGTGGCACAACTTCTACCAGAACCAGATGCAGATCGACGGCGGCAAGAACGACATGTTCGCCGCCTGGGCCGACGACGCGGGCGGCCTGGTCATGGGGCATTTCTCGGGCGACGCGCAAAGCCTGCCGCTGTGGAAGGTCGCGCAGAAGTACACCTTGGCCGACAACTTCTTCATGGGCGCGTTCGGCGGCTCGTTCCTGAACCACCAGTTCCTGATCGCCGCCGCGGCGCCGGTGGACAAGCTCGACACCGACGCCCGCAAAGCCCTGGTGGCCCATCTGACCGACGGTGATACCGGCTACCACCTGAAGGTGAAAGCCGCCGATCCGACCACGCTGCCCACGCCGATGGACGCGATGACGATCTCGGCCAACACCATCTTCGAAAACGCCGGCACCATCACGCCCGACGGCTACGACATCAATACCATGCAGCCGCCGTACCAGCCCAGCGGCAACAAGCCCGCCACCGGCGCCACCGGCAATGCCTTGCTGCTGGCCGACCCGGGCAATGCGAAGACGGTGTCGCCGCAGACCGGCCCCACCATCGGCGATTACCTGAGCCAGAAGAACGTCGAATGGGCCTGGTACTCGGGCGGCTGGGACTACGCCCTGGCGCGCGATACCGACCCGACCGGCTGGAAGGGCGGCGATCCCTACGGCGTGGCGTATTCCGACAACGGCACGCCGTACCCCAACTTCCAGACCCATCACCAACCCTTCAACTACTTCAAGCGCTTCGACCCCACGACCCAGGCGGGCCAGGCCGAACGGGTGGAGCACCTGAAGGATGCCGGCGTCCAGGGCGAGAAGTTCGTTTCCGACATCGATCGCGGCCAGCTGCCGCCGGTGGCGTTCTACAAGCCGGTGGGCTACCTGAACGAGCACAACGGCTACGCCAACGTGAAGCTGGGCGACGACCACATCGCCGACATCATCTCCCACCTGGAGAAGAGCCCGCAGTGGGCGCACATGCTGGTGATCGTCACCTATGACGAAAACGGCGGCCTGTGGGATCACGTGGCGCCGCCCAAGGGCGACCGCTTCGGCCCAGGCTCGCGCATCCCGGCCATCATCGTCGGGCCCACGGTGCGCAAGGGTTGCGTCGACCACACGATGTACGACACGACCTCGATCCTGCGCTTCATCACCCGCCGCTGGGACCTGGACACGCTGCCTGGCCTGCAGACCCGTATCGACGCCCTGGCGAAGAACAACGACGGCGTCTCGCAAGGCGACCTGAGCAACGTGCTGGCCCCCGCCCAGGTGGACAGCAAGCTGATGACCTGCGGCGCCACTTCGTAAGCCGCTTCGCGCAAACGTCGCCGCCTGCGGGCGACCCGCAGGCGGACAGGCGATCTTTGCAACGCGCCCGGTCCCGCCGGGGTAAAATGGCCCGGCAAGGCAGGTCAGGCAGTCGCGGCGCGCTTCGCGCGTCGAGGAAGGTCCGGACTCCGCAGGGCAGGATAGCGGCTAACAGCCGCCCGTTCCGCGCCGGTTCGCCGGCGCGGGGCGAGGAACAGGGCCACAGAGACGAGTCTGCGGCGAGGGCGCGCCGCCAGGCGCGCACCGGCACGGCCATCTCCGTGCCGCGCCGCCCCCGGGGGGCGGCGGCGCCGCAGGGTGAAACGCGGTAACCTCTATCCGGAGCAACACCAAATAGGCATGCGCACGGCCCTCCGGGGCCGGAAAGGGCGGCCCGTCCGAGCATGCGGGTAGGTGGCTAGAGCGCGGGCAGCAATGCCCCGCCCAGAGGAATGACTGCCCGCCCGGGCAACCGGGCGTACAGAATCCGGCCTACCGATCTGTCTTGCATTCCCCCGATGTGACCACTCCCATTTTTGGTTACTTCTCCGCCGCAGGAAGGCCGCGGCGCGGCCCTGTTCAGGCTTCACATTCACTTGCTCCGCCAATCCCCTGATTTTCCACGACATTTCATAATACAAATGCTCGAGGAAGTGCGGCTAAGTCCTTGTTACTAATAGAAAAAGCCCGAGTCTGGCTTGACCGGGGGTGCTTGCTCCTTTAGAGTGGGAAAGAGTGGAATTTTGTGAAAAATAGTGGGGTGAAGGGTCGTGTTCCAGGGCAGCAACGCGCTTACGCTCGATGCCAAAGGACGGGTCTCGTTCCCGACCCGGCATCGTGACGCGCTGATGGCCCAGGCCGAAGGCCGGCTCACGCTTACCCGCCACCCCGACGGCTGCCTGCTCGTCTATCCCCGCCCCGTATGGGAGATCAAGCGCGCGCAGATCGCCGCGTTCCCCATGCAGGCCCGTGCGCTGCAGCGTCTGCTGCTCGGCAACGCGCAGGACGTGGAGCTCGATGGTTCGGGCCGCATCCTGATCGCGCCTGAGCTGCGCAGCGCCGCCTCGCTCACGCGCGAAGCGATGCTGATGGGGATGGGCGAGCATTTCGAGTTGTGGGACGCCGAAACGCTGGCCCGCGTCGAGCAGGCGGCGCTGGCGCAGGGGCTGCCCAGCCCCGAAGTCCTGAACCAGTTTTCCTTCTGAGCCGTGGCAACCACCTTCCAACATCGGCCCGTCCTCCTCGCGCCGACGATCGACGCGTTGGCCGTACCCGCAGCGGGTGGCGGCCGCGGCGTGTGGGTCGACGCCACCTTCGGCCGCGGCGGCCACGCGCGGGCGCTGCTGGCTCGGCTGGGGGCGGGCGACCGCCTGGTGGCCTTCGACAAGGATCCGCAGGCCGTGGCGGCGGCTACGGAGCTGGCCGCCGCCGATCCGCGGCTGGCCATCGTGCACGCCGGTTTCGGCTCGATGCGCGATGCGCTGGCGGAGCTGGGAATCGGCCAGGTCAACGGGATCATGATGGATCTCGGAATTTCTTCGCCGCAGATCGACGACGCCGCGCGCGGCTTTTCCTTCATGCGCGACGGCCCGCTCGACATGCGGATGGATACCACGCGCGGCGAAACCGCCGCGCAATGGCTCGCCCGGGCGAGCATCGACGAAATGCGGGAGGTCATAGCGCGCTATGGGGAAGAACGGTTTGCTTTCCAGATTGCAAAGGCGATTGCAGCTGGCCGCGAGAAACGGCCTCTCGAGACCACCGGCCAGCTTGCCGAACTCGTGGCTGGTGCCGTCCGCACGCGGGAGAAGGGCCAGCATCCCGCGACACGCACCTTTCAGGCTGTACGGATTCACGTCAATCAGGAGCTTGAAGAGCTCCCGCATGCGCTCGCGGCCGCTCTAGAGCTGCTGGCGCCCGGCGGCCGGCTGGCGGTGATCAGCTTCCACTCGCTGGAGGACCGTATCGTCAAGCAGTTCATCGCCGCCGCCGCGCGCCCCGGCGCCGAGACGGCCCGGCTGCCGCTGCGCGAAAGCGAACGGCCGCAGCCGGTGCTGACCGCCGTCGGGCGGGTGCTGCCCTCGGAAGACGAAGTGGCCGGCAATCCGCGTGCCCGTTCGGCCGTGCTGCGGGTGGCCGAGCGCACCGGGGTGCCGCTGCCGGCCGCGGGCGGTCTTGCCTTCGTCAAGGGCGAGGCGCCCGCCGTGGCGCGGCGCGGGGCCGCGCGCCGCCGCGTGCCGCGTTCGTTCGCGGCCGCTTTCGCGTAGCGGGGCCGAGGTGAGCCGCCTGCTGTTCATACTGGTGATCGCCCTGGTGGGCTGCGGGCTGTCGCTCGTCAGCAGCCAGTACAAGGCCCGCAGCCTGTTCGCCGAGCTGGAGCAGGCGCAGGGCGTGGCGCGCGACCTCGACGTCGAATGGCGGCAGCTGCAGCTCGAGCAGACCGACCACGCCAAGCACGCGCTGATCGACGACGTCGCCCGCAAGGCTCTCAAGATGGAGCCGGTCACGCCGGCGCGCACCATCTATCTGTCGCAGCGCGCCGATGCCGGCGGCGCCCCGCGGCTGTTGCCTTACGGCGCGCCCGGCACGCCGCCGGCCGGCGCCAGGCCCGGTACCCCAGGAGCCCAGCGATGAGAAAGCACGTGCCGTTCTCCGCCAATCCGGTGCTGCACCTGACGCTGCCGGCATGGCGCTCGCGTCTCGTGCTGTTCCTGCTGTTCGCCGGCTTCGTCGCCCTGATCGCGCGCGCCATGTACCTGCAGGGGCTGTCCAACGACTTCCTGCAGAAGCAGGGCGAGTCGCGCTATGCCCGCACGCTCACGCTGCCTGCCTCGCGCGGCAAGATCACCGACCGCAACGGCGTGGTGATCGCCTCCAGCCTGCCGGCGCGGGCGATCTGGGCCATCCCGGAAGACGTCAAGGCGCCGCCGGCCAAGCTGGCCGAGCTCGCCAAGCTGCTGGAGATCCCGCTGGCCGACCTGCAGCGCAAGCTGGCCAACGAGGACAAGAGCTTCGTCTACATCAAGCGCCAGGTGCCGGTGGAAACCGCCGACAAGGTGGCCGCGCTGGGACTGGACGGCATTCACCAGCAGCGCGAAACGCTGCGCTACTACCCCGAGGGCGAGGTGCTGGCGCACGTGCTGGGCTTCACCAACGTGGAAGACCGCGGCCAGGAGGGCATCGAGCTGGCCTACAACGCCCAGCTGGCCGGCCGCCCCGGCTCGCGCCGGGTCATCAAGGACCGCCTGGGCCGCGTGGTGGAAGACGTCCAGGCGGTGGTGCCGCCGGCCAACGGGCACGACCTGACGCTGTCGATCGACACCCGGGTGCAGTACCTGGCGTACTCGGCGCTGAAAGAGGCGGTGGAGCGCAACAAGGCGGCCGGCGCCGCCGCCATCGTGGTGGACGCGCACACCGGCGAGATCCTGGCGCTGGTCAACATGCCCACCTACAACCCGAACCAGCGCGGCTCGCTGACCGGGCCGCAGCTGCGCAACCGCGCGTTGACCGACACTTTCGAGCCCGGCTCCACCATCAAGCCGTTCTCGATCTCGCTTGCGCTCGAGCTGGGGCGGGTCAAGCCTTCGACCACCTTCGATACCGGCAAGGGGCACCTGTTCTTCAATGGCCGCACGATCAGCGACACCCACGGCTACGGCGTGCTGGACGTCGGCGGCATCATCCAGAAATCGAGCAATATCGGCACCACGCTGATCTCCCAGCGCCTGGAAAACAAGGAAATGTGGGAGAAGTACACTGAACTGGGCTTCGGCCAGGCGCCCAAGCTGGATTTCCCCGGCGCGGTGGCGGGCCGGCTGCGGCCCTACGAGCGCTGGCGCCCGATCGAAAAGGCCACCATGGCCTATGGCTACGGCCTGTCGGTTTCCCTGGTGCAGCTGGCGCATGCCTATACCGCCTTCGCGCGCAACGGCGACATGATCCCGCTCACTTTCCTGAAGACCGACCGGCCGGGCCCCGCCATCCAGGTGTATTCGCCGGCCACCGTGCGCACCGTGCGGCCGATGCTGGAGGCCGCCGCCGGCTCGCACGGCACCGCCGCGCAGGCGCAGGTGATGGGCTACCGCGTGGCCGGCAAGACCGGCACGGCGCGCAAGAACGTCAACGGCGTCTACACCAACAAATACGTGGCGTCGTTCTCCGGCTTCGCACCGGCGTCCGATCCGCGCGTGATCGTGACCGTGATGGTCGACGCCCCGTCCGCCGGCGACATCTACGGCGGCTCGGTGGCAGGGCCGGTATTCGCCAACATCATGGGCGGCACGCTGCGCCTGCTGGGCGTGCAGCCCGATGCGCCGTTCAAGTCGCTGGTGATTCCGCAATCGCCGCTGGAGGAGGGGCTGTGAGCGTATTCGGCTCTCCGCCGCAGGGCGCTCCGGCGGCGCCGGGCGTGCGCCAGGTGCTCGACTGGCTGCGCGGCCGGGTGGCCGCGTCGGCGCAGCTGGCGCTCGATTCGCGGGCGGTGGGCCGGGGCGACGTGTTCCTGGCGTATCCGGGGGCGCGCAGCGACGGGCGCGGCTACATCGCGCAGGCGGTCGAGCGCGGCGCGGCCGCCGTGGTGTTCGAGGCCGCCGACGCTCCCGCCGGCGCGGTGCCGGCCTGCGTGCCGGCGCTGCCGGTGGCGGGCCTGAAGGCCCTGCTGGGCGGCATCGCCTCGGCCTGGTACGGCGAGCCCTCGCAGGCGATGACCGTGATCGCGGTGACCGGCACCAACGGCAAGACCTCGTGCACCCAGTGGCTGGCCGATGCGCTGACGGCGCACGGCCGGCGCTGCGCGGTGATCGGCACGCTGGGCATCCGCCTGCCCGGCGGCGAGCACGCCAGCACCGGCCTGACCACGCCCGACGCCGTGTCGCTGCATCGCGCGCTGGCCTCGATGCGCGAGGCCGGCGTGGATGCGGTGGCGATCGAGGCCTCGTCGATCGGCATCGCCGAGGGACGGCTGGACGGCCTGAAGGTCGACGTCGCCGCCTTTGCCAACCTGAGCCGCGACCACCTGGACTACCACGGCGACATGGCCTCCTACGAGGCGCAGAAGGCGCGCCTGTTCGACTGGCCGGGCGTGCGCTGCGCCGTGGTCAACCTGGACGACGCCGCCGGCCGGCGCCTGGCCGCGCGGCTGGCGCCGCGCGCGCAGCGCGGCGAACTGGCGCTGAACGGCTTCACGCTGGGCGCCGCATCGGCGGTGCCGGGAGCGCCGGCCGCGTCGGAGCCGCCGGCCGTGCCGGCAACGCCCGGCCTGTTGCGCGCCACCGACGTGCATGCCGCCAGCCAGGGCATGGTGTTCACGCTGGCCGCCGCCGGCGGCACCGCCCAGATCGCCACGCCGCTGCTGGGCGCGCACAACGTGGCCAATCTGCTGCTGGTGGCCGGCGTACTGGCCGGGCTGGGATGGACGCTGCAGGACATCGCCGCCGCGCTGTCGGCCGCGCAGGCGGCGCCCGGGCGGCTGGAGGCGATCGCGCCGCCGGGCCGCCGGGCCGGCCAGGGCGTGCCGCTGGCGGTGGTCGACTATGCCCATTCGCCCGACGCGCTGGCGCGCGCGCTGGAGGCGCTGGCGCCGGTGGCGCGGGCGCGTGGCGGCCGCCGCATCTGCGTGTTCGGCTGCGGCGGCGACCGCGACGCGGGCAAGCGGCCGCAGATGGCGCTGGCCGCGCACGACCACGCCGACGCCGTGGTGGTCACCAGCGACAACCCTCGCAGCGAGTCCCCGCAGGCGATCATCGACCAGATCCTGGCCGGCTTCCCGGCCGGCTCCCAGCCGCGGGTCGAGGCCGACCGCGCGCGCGCGATCCGGCAGACCCTGCTGGCGGCGCGCCCGGCCGACGTCGTGCTGCTGGCCGGCAAGGGCCACGAAACCTATCAGGAGATCGGCGGCGTGCACCATCCCTTTTCCGATGCGGACCAGGCCCGGGCGGCGCTGGCCGAATACCCGGCGGTGGAAACGCCGCCCGGCATGATGTCGCTGGCCGATGCCGCGGCCGCCGTGCGGGGCGCGCTGCGCGCCGACCCGGAAGCGGCCGGCCTGCAGTTCCGGCGAGTCAACACCGATTCGCGCGACGCGGCCGCCGGCGACCTGTTCGTGGCGCTGGCTGGCGAGCGTTTCGACGGCCACGACTACGTGGCGCCGGCCGCGGCCGCCGGCGCGGCGGCCGCGCTGGTGCAGCGGCCGGTGGCCGGCGTCGCGCTGCCGCAGATCGTGGTGGCCGACACGCGCGCGGCGCTGGGCGACCTGGCCCGGGCCTGGCGCGGCCGCTTCGCCATCCCGCTGATCGCGGTGACCGGCAGCAACGGCAAGACCACCACCAAGGAAATGATCGCCGCCATCCTGGCCGCCTGGCAGGGCGAGGCCAACCGGCTGGCCACGCGCGGCAATTTCAACAACGAGATCGGCGTGCCGCTGACGCTGCTGCGGCTGGACGCCGCGCACCGCTGCGCCGTGCTCGAGCTGGGCATGAACCATCCGGGCGAGATCGACCGCCTGGCGCAGATCGCCGCGCCTACCGTGGCGCTGGTCAACAACGCCCAGCGCGAGCACCAGGAGTTCATGCATACGGTGGAAGCCGTGGCGCGCGAGAACGGCGCCGTCATCGAGCGGCTGGGCGCGGGCGGCGTCGCGGTCTTCCCCGGCGACGATCCGCACACGCCGCTGTGGACGGCGCTGGCCGGCACGCGGCCGCACCTGACGTTCGGGCTGGCGGGCGAAGTGGACGTCGGCGCCGCCGACGTCCGCCTCGACGCCTTCGAAACCCGCTTCACCCTGGCGACCCCGCAAGGGCCGGCCGCCGTCACGCTGGCCGCGGCCGGCCTGCACAACGTTCGCAATGCGCTGGCCGCCACCGCCTGCGCCCTGGCCATCGGCGTGCCGCTGGCGACCATCGTGCAAGGGCTGGAGACGTTCGCGCCGGTCAAGGGCCGCATGCAGCGCCACGCGCTGCCCGGCGGCGCGCTGCTGATCGACGACACCTACAACGCCAACCCCGACTCGGTGCGGGCCGCGATCGACGTGCTGGCGGCGCTGCCCGGCCCGCGCGCGCTGGTGCTGGGCGACATGGGCGAGGTCGGCGACCAGGGGCCCGCCATGCACCGCGAGATCGGCGCCTATGCGCGCGAGCGCGGCATCGAGGCGCTGTTCACGCTGGGCGAGGCCACGCGCGAGGCCGCGCGGGCCTACGCCGGGCCGGGGCTGCACGCGGAGGCGGTCGAACAGCTGGCGCCGGCGGTGCAGGCGATGGCGCCGGCCTCGGTGCTGGTCAAGGGTTCGCGCTTCATGCGCATGGAACGGGTGGTGGCGGCGCTGGCCGCCGGCGCCCTGGCATCGTCTTCTACAGGTACTTCGCATGTTGCTTGAACTGGCCCAATGGTTGTCCGAGGATTACCGGGCCTTCTCGGTTTTCAGCTACATCACGCTGCGCGCGGTGTTCGCCTGCGCGACCGCGCTGCTGATCGGGCTGATGGCCGGACCGTGGGTGATCCGCAAGCTGACCGCGCTGAAGATCGGCCAGGCGGTGCGCGCCTACGGTCCCGAATCGCACCTGGTCAAGAACGGCACGCCCACCATGGGCGGTTCGCTGATCCTGATCGCGATCGGCGTCTCGACCCTGCTGTGGGCCGACTGGAGCAACCGTTTCGTTTGGGTCGTGCTGCTGGTCACTTTCGGCTTCGGCTGGGTCGGCTGGGCCGACGACTACCGCAAGGTGGTGCGGCGCGACCCGGAGGGCATGCCGGCGCGCGAGAAATTCTTCTGGCAGACGCTGATCGGCCTGGTGGCCTCGGTGTACCTGGCGTTCGCGGTGGCCGCGCCCGATTCGGCCACCGCGCTGGAGCTGTTCAAGCAGTGGATCTCCGGCGATCTCGGCATGCACCTGCCGCCGCGCGCCGACCTCATCCTGCCCTTCCTGAAGAGCGTGAGCTACCCGCTCGGCGCCTTCGGCTTCATCGCGCTGACCTGGGCGGTGATCGTCGGCAGCAGCAACGCGGTCAACCTGACCGACGGCCTGGACGGCCTGGCCATCATGCCCACCGTGCTGGTGGGCACGGCGCTGGGCGTGTTCGCCTACGTGGTGGGACGGGTCGACTATTCCCGCTACCTGCTGTTTCCGTACATCCCGGGCGCCTCCGAGCTGATGGTGATCTGCGCCGCGCTGGGCGGGGCGGGGCTGGCCTTCCTGTGGTTCAACGCCTATCCGGCGCAAGTGTTCATGGGCGACGTGGGCGCGCTGGCCCTGGGCGGCGCGCTGGGCACGATGGCCGTCATCGTGCGGCAGGAAATCGTGCTGTTCATCATGGGCGGCGTGTTCGTGGTCGAGACGCTGTCGGTCATCGTGCAGGTGGGCTGGTTCAAGTACACCCGCAAGCGCTACGGCCAGGGCCGGCGCATTTTCAAGATGGCACCGCTGCACCATCACTTCGAGGTCAGCGGCTGGAAGGAAACCCAGGTCGTCGTGCGCTTCTGGATCATCACCATGATGCTGGTGCTGATCGGGCTCTCGACACTGAAGTTGAGATGATGAGGCCCTGGATGGAACCCACCCCTACGCGCTTGCGCGCGCCCCTCGAGGGGCGATGCGGGCGGACCGGCGGAGCCGGATCCGCCGCATCCCGGGTGGGCTGGGGTAGTTTTATGCATTGGGGAGGCGCGTAGCGCCATGGAAACCGAAAGCTTCGTCGACGACGCGGTGCCGACCCTGGTCCTGGGGCTGGGCGAGTCCGGCATCGCGTCGGTGCGCTGGTGCGCGCGCACGGGCGCGCCGCTGCGCGTGGCCGATTCGCGCGTCGAGCCGCCGGGGCTGGACGCCGTGCGCGCCGCGGCGCCGGGCGCCGAGCTGCGGCTGGGCGGCGCGGCGCTGCGCGCAGCCGGCGAAGCGATGTTCGATCCGGCGCTGCTGGAGGGCATGGCGCGCGTGGTGCTCAGCCCGGGGCTGGCGCCGCAGCGCGCGCCGGCGCGCGACCTGGTGGCGGCCGCGCGCGCCGCGGGCATTCCGGTAGTGGGCGAGATCGAACTGTTCGCGCAGGCGCTGGCCGGCCTCAAGCGCGAGCGCGGCTATGCCCCGCGCGTGCTGGCGGTGACCGGCACCAACGGCAAGACCACCGTCACCGCGCTGGCCGCCCACCTGGTGGCGGCCGCCGGCCTGTCGGTGGCGGCCGCCGGCAACATCAGCCCGGCCGCGCTGGCGGCGCTGGCCGACGCGCTCGACAAGGACGCGCTGCCCGAGGTGTGGGTGCTGGAACTGTCCAGCTTCCAGCTCGAGACCACGGCCAGCCTGGCGCCCGACGCCGCGGCGGTGCTGAACCTGAGCCAGGACCATCTCGACTGGCACGGCGACATGGCGGCCTACGGCGCGGCCAAGGCGCGGCTGCTGGCGGCCGCGGCGGTGGCCGTGGTCAATCGCGACGACGCGGCGGTGGCGGCCATGGTGCCGCGGCTCGACGCCGAAAATGTGCGCAGCTTCGGCCGCGACGCGCCGCCGCTGGCCGGCGACGCCGGCCTGGAGCAGAGCCACGGCGTGGCTTGGCTGGCCGCCGCCGCGGCCGACGATTTCGACGCGCCGCCGCCCGCGCGGCGCAAGAAGAACGAACCCGTGCTGCGGCCGGCCGGCCGCGTAACGAGGCTGATGCCGGCCGACGCGCTGCAGATCCGCGGCCTGCACAACGCGCTGAACGCGCAGGCGGCGCTGCAGCTGGCGCGCTGCCTCGACCTGCCGTGGGCCGGCTTGCTGCGCGCCGTGCGCGAATACCGCGGCGAGCCGCACCGGGTCGAGTTCCTGCGCGCGATCGGCGGGGTCGAGTTCTTCGACGACAGCAAGGGCACCAACGTCGGCGCCACGGTGGCGGCGCTCGAAGGGCTGGGCTGCCGCTCGGTGCTGATCGCCGGCGGCGTCGGCAAGGGCCAGGATTTCGCGCCGCTGGCGCGCGCCGCCGCGCTGCATGCGCGCGCGGTGGTGCTGATCGGAGAAGACGCGCCGGCCATCGCCGCGGCGCTGGAAGGCAGCGGCGTGCCGACGGTCGGCAGCCCGACACTGGAGGCCGCGGTGGCGGCCGCGCTCGACCGTGCCCAGCCGGGCGACGCGGTGCTGCTGTCGCCGGCCTGCGCCAGCTTCGACATGTTCCGCGACTACAAGCACCGCGCCGACGTCTTCGCCGAGGCGGTGGAAGCGCTGGCCCTGGACCGGGGAGAGGTGTGATGACGGCACCCACGCTTGCTGCATTCGCCGGCCCGGACGCCGGCAGCCCTGCCGGAGGCCTGGCATGAGCCTGTTCGCCGAACTCACCGGAAGCGTCAACGCCGTGCGGCCCAGCCGCACGCGCATGCTCAACTACGACGCGGCGCTGGTGGTGGCCGCCGCCGCGCTGTTGCTGCTCGGCGTGGTGATGGTCTATTCCGCCTCGGTGTCGCTGTCCGACGCCCCCAAGTTCGCCAACTACGGCAACTACTATTTCCTGGTGCGGCACGTGCTGTACATCATGACCGGCCTGGTGGCGGCGGTGGCGGTGTTCACGGTCAGCATGAATATGTGGCAGAAGGCCGCGATGCCGCTGTTCGGCGTGGCGCTGCTGCTGCTGGTGGCGGTGCTGATCCCGGGCATCGGCCGCGAGGTCAACGGTTCGCACCGCTGGGTGCCGCTGGGCCTGGTCAATTTCCAGCCGTCGGAGCTGATGAAGCTGGCCATGCTGATATACGCCGCCGACTACACCGTGCGCAAGCAGGCCCATATGCAGAGCTTCGTGCACGGCTTTTTGCCGATGGCGCTGGCGATGGCGGCCAGCGGGCTGCTGCTGCTGATGGAGCCCGACCTCGGCGCCTTCGTCGTGATCGTGGCGATCTCGATGGGCATCCTGTTCCTGGGCGGCATCAACGGCCGGCTGTTCGGCGGCCTGACCGGCGTGCTGGTGGGCACCTTCATGCTGCTGATCTGGGCCTCGCCCTGGCGGCGCGAGCGGCTGTTCGCCTACCTGGACCCGTGGACCGAAGCCAACGCGCTGGGCAAGGCCTACCAGCTCTCGCATTCGCTGATCGCCTTCGGTCGCGGCGAATGGTTCGGCGTCGGCCTGGGCGGCAGCGTGGAAAAGCTGCACTACCTGCCCGAGGCCCATACCGACTTCCTGCTGGCCGTGATCGGCGAAGAACTCGGCTTCGTCGGCGTCGCGGTGGTGGTGATCCTGTTCTTCGTCATCGTCCGGCGCGGCTTCGAGATCGGCCGCCAGGCGATCGCGATGGACCGCGTGTTCAGCGGCCTGGTCGCCAAGGGTGTGGTGCTGTGGATCGGCTGCCAGGCGCTGATCAACATGGGCGTCAACCTCGGGCTGCTGCCCACCAAGGGGCTGACCCTGCCGTTCATGAGCTTCGGCGGCTCCGGCATCGTGGCCAACCTGTGCGCGCTGGCGGTGCTGATGCGGGTCGACTATGAAAACCGCATCCTGATGCGGGGAGGCCGCCTATGAGCGCGCATCCGCCCGGCCGCCCGCAGGATGCGCGCTCCTCCCTCGGGGAGGATGTCGCGCAGCGACAGGGGGGCCGTTCAATCCGGCGCACCCTGATGGTGATGGCGGGCGGCACCGGCGGCCACATCATGCCGGGCCTGGCGGTGGCCGGCGCGCTGCGCGCGCGCGGCTGGAACGTGGTCTGGATGGGCCACCCCGAAGGCATGGAGGCACGCCTGGTTCCCCAGCACGGCATCCCGCTGGCGCCGGTGCGCTTTTCCGGCGTGCGCGGCAAGGGCCCGGCCACGCTGTTGAAGCTGCCGTTCACGCTGCTGCGCGGCGCCGGGCAGGCGCTCAAGGCGCTGCGCGCCTACCGGCCCGACGTGGTGCTGGGCATGGGCGGCTACGTGGCGCTGCCGGGCGGCCTGATGGCCGCGCTGCGTGGCATCCCGCTGGTGCTGCACGAACAGAATTCGGTGGCCGGCATGACCAACCGCGTGCTGGCGCGGGTGGCAAGCAAGGTGCTGACCGCCTTCCCCAACGCGCTGCCCGGCGAGCAGACCGGCAATCCGGTGCGGCCCGAAGTGGCCGCCGTGGCCGACCCGGCGCAGCGCTTCGCCGGCCGCAGCGGTCCGCTGCGGCTGCTGGTGGTGGGCGGCAGCCTGGGCGCGCAGGCGCTCAACGAGGTGGTGCCGCAGGCGCTGGCGCTGCTGCCGGCCGAGCGCCGGCCGATCGTCGTGCACCAGGCCGGCGAAAAACACCTGGAGGCGCTGCGCGCCGCCTATGCCGCCGCCGGCGTGCAGGGCGATTGCCGCGCCTTCATCGACGACATGGCGGCGGCCTATGCCGACGCCGATCTGGTGATCTGCCGCGCCGGCGCGATGACGGTGGCCGAGATCTGCGCGGCCGGCGCGGCCGCGCTGTTCGTGCCGTTCCCGCACGCGGTCGACGACCACCAGACCACCAACGCGCGTTACCTGAGCGATGCCGGCGCCGGCTGGCTGCAACAGCAATCGGCGCTCGACGCCGGCTGGCTGGCCGACTGGCTGGCGCGGCGCAGCCGCGACGAACTGGCCGCGACCGCCGCCCGCGCGCGAGCGCTGGCCCACCCCCGGGCGACCGAAAGGATCGCCGACATTTGCGAGGCGGCCGCGCGCAGCTGAAGACACCATGAGACATCGCATCCGCAACATCCACTTCGTCGGCATCGGCGGCTCGGGCATGAGCGGCATCGCCGAGGTGCTGCTCAACCTGGGCTACCGCGTCAGCGGTTCCGACCTGGCCGACAGCGCCGCCACGCGCCGCCTGGCCGGGCTGGGCGCGCGCATCGTGCAGGGCCACGCGGCCGACAACATCGAGGGCGCCGACGCCATCGTCACCTCGACCGCCGTGGCCGGCAACAATCCCGAGGTGATCGCGGCCCGCAACCGCCGCATCCCGGTGGTGCCGCGCGCCGTGATGCTGGCCGAGCTGATGCGCCTGAAGCGCGGCATCGCGGTGGCCGGCACCCACGGCAAGACCACCACCACCAGCCTGGTGGCCAGCGTGCTGGCGGCCGGCGGCCTGGACCCGACCTTCGTCATCGGCGGCCGGCTGAACTCGGCCGGCGCCAACGCCAAGCTGGGCCAGGGCGAGTTCATCGTGGTCGAGGCCGACGAATCCGACGCCTCGTTCCTGAACCTGCTGCCGGTGATGGCGGTGATCACGAATATCGACGCCGACCACATGGACACCTACGGCCACGATTTCGCGCGGCTCAAGAGCGCGTTCGTCGAGTTCACGCAGCGCATGCCGTTCTACGGCACCGCGGTGCTGTGCATCGACGACGCCAGCGTGCGCGAGATCCTGCCCTTCGTGTCGCGCCCGGTCACCTCCTACGGCTTCCACCCGGATGCCCAGGTGCGCGCGATCGAAGTCCGCACCGACGGCCCGCGCATGCGCTTCACCGTGCTGCGGCGCGACCGCGCGACCGAACTGCCGCCGCTCGACATCGAGCTGAACCTGCCGGGCGAGCACAACGTGCGCAATGCGCTGGCGGCGATCGCGGTCGGCACCGAACTGGGCGTGCCCGACGATGCGATGCGCGAGGCGCTGGCGGCGTTCCGCGGCGTCAACCGCCGCTTCACCCAGGCCGGCACCTTCCCGGTGGCCGCGGCCCACGGCGGCGGCAGCTTCACCGTGATCGACGACTACGGCCACCATCCGGTCGAGATGGCGGCCACGCTGGCCGCCGCGCGCGGCGCCTACCCGGGCCGCCGCATCGTGCTGGCCTTCCAGCCGCACCGCTACACCCGCACCCGCGACTGCTTCGAGGATTTCGTCAAGGTGCTGGGCACCGCCGACGCGGTGCTGCTGGCCGAGGTCTACGCCGCCGGCGAGGCGCCGATCGTCGCCGCCGACGGCCGCGCGCTGGTACGCGCGGTGCGCGTGGCCGGCCGGGTCGAGCCGGTATTCGTCGAAGACATCGCCGACATGCCGCGCGCCATCGCCGATTTCGCGCGCGACGGCGACGTGGTGATCGCCATGGGCGCCGGCTCGATCGGCGGCGTGCCGGCCAGGCTGGCCGCGCTGTTCGAGACGGCCGAAGGATCGCAAGGAGGACGGGCATGAGCACCGCCACGGAAAACAGCCAGGCGCGCGGCGTCGCCGCTTCGTTCGGCAGGGTGGGCGTGCTGTACGGCGGCCGTTCCGCCGAGCGCGAGGTGTCGGTCATGTCCGGCACCGGCGTGCACAAGGCGCTGGTGGGCGCCGGCGTCGACGCCCACCTGTTCGACACCGGCGCGCGCACGCTGGCCGAACTGGCGGCCGAGAAATTCGACCGCGTCTTCATTGCGCTGCACGGCCGCTACGGCGAAGACGGCACGATCCAGGGCGCGCTCGAATTGCTGGGCATTCCCTATACCGGCAGCGGCCCGCTGGCTTCCGCGCTGGCGATGGACAAGGTGATGGCCAAGCGCATCTGGCTGCACGAGGGGCTGTCGACGCCGGCCTACGCGGTGCTGGGCGCCGGCGCCGACCCGGCCGCGGTGCAGGCCAGGCTGGGCCTGCCGCTGATCGTCAAGCCGCCGCACGAAGGCTCGTCGATCGGCGTGGTCAAGGTCGAGCGCGCCGAAGACCTGCGCAGCGCGGTGGAACAGGCCGCGGCCTTCGAGGACACGGTGCTGGCCGAACAGTTCGTGGCCGGCCGCGAGCTGACCGTCGCCATCCTGGGCCAGGGCGAATCGGCCCATGCCCTGCCGGTCATCGAAGTGGTCGCGCCCGAGGGCAAGTACGACTACCAGAACAAGTATTTCACCGACGTCACCCGCTACCTGTGCCCGGCCGAACTGCCGCAGGCGACGACCCGCGCCGTGCAGCAGCTGGCCGTGGCCGCCTACCGCACGCTGGGCTGCGAAGGCTGGGGCCGCGCCGACGTGATGCTGGACGCCGCCGGCCGCCCCTACCTGCTGGAGATCAACACCTCGCCGGGCATGACCGGCCATTCGCTGGTGCCGATGGCGGCCGCCGCCGCCGGCATGGACTATCCGCAGCTTTGCATCGAGATCCTCAAGGGCGCCCGATGCAAGGTTTCCGCCGCAAGGCCTAGCTGACGCCCGGGACGCCACGTGTGGAACGACAGCCGTACCTTGAACCTGCTGGCCAACGCCCTGTACCTGGCGGCGGCGGTGGCGCTCGGCTGCGCCGCGCTGATCTGGCTGGCGCAGCGGCCGGTGTTCGATCTGCACGGCATCTGGATCGAGGCGGACGAGGGCACGCTGCAGCACGTGACGCCGGCCACGGTGCGGGCGGCGATCGCCGGCCGGCTGCAGGGCAATTTCTTCACCGCCGACCTGGAGCAGGTGCGGCAGGTGTTCGAGACCGTGCCCTGGGTGCGCCATGCCTCGGTGCGGCGGCAGTGGCCCAATTCGCTGGTGGTGACCATGCAGGAGCACCGCGTGCTGGGGCTGTGGAACGAGAACCGGCTGCTCAATACCTATGGCGAGTCGTTCACCGCCAACCTCGGCGAGGCGGAAGAGGACGGCTCGATGCCGGTCTTCGGCGGCCCCGAGGGCTCGGAGAAGATGGTGGCGCAGCGCTATGCCGACATGCTGCGCTGGTTCGCGCCGCTGCACCTCAAGCCGGAACGCGTGCTGCTGACCCCGCGCTACGCCTGGCAGGTGGCGTTGTCGTCGGGCCTGACGGTGGACCTGGGGCGCGACCCGGCGACCGTCTCCACCGTCGACACCGTATCGCTGGAGGCGCGGGTGCAGCGCTTCGTGCAGGCGCTGCCCGTCATCGACAGCCGGATCGGCCGCGCCCAGCACGCCGACCTGCGCTACCCCAATGGATTCGCCATCGTTACTGCCCAGCCGGATAAACAGGTGAAGAAGCCTTCAACCATGACCCTTCCTCAAAGAAAGCCATGACCCGTGAAACCAAGGATCTGATCGTTGCCCTCGACATCGGCACCAGCAAAGTGGTGGCGGTCGTGGCCGAGATGCAGCCCGAGGGCCGCTTCGAAGTGCTCGGCCTGGGGCAGCACGAGTCGCGCGGCATGCGCAAGGGGGTGGTGGTCAACATCGAGACCACCGTCAACTCCATCCAGCGCGCGCTGGAGGAAGCCGAGCTGATGGCCGATTGCAAGATCCGCGACGTGTTCACCGGCATCGCCGGCAGCCACATCCGCAGCTTCAATTCCAGCGGCATGGTGGCGATCAAGGACAAGGAGGTCACCGCGCCCGACGTGGCGCGCGTGATCGAGACCGCCAAGGCGATCAACATCCCGACCGACCAGCAGGTGCTGCACGTGCTGACGCAGGAGTTCATCGTCGACGGCCAGGAAGACATCCGCGAGCCGATCGGCATGAGCGGCATCCGGCTCGAGGTGCGGGTGCATATCGTGACCGGCGCGGTCAGCGCGGCGCAGAACATCGTCAAGTGCGTGCGCCGCTGCGGGCTCGAAGTGCAGGACCTGATCCTGCAGCCGCTGGCCTCCAGCCTGGCCTGCCTGACGGCCGACGAAAAAGAGCTGGGCGTGGCGCTGGTCGACATCGGCGGCGGCACCACCGACATCGCCATCTTCACCGGCGGCGCGATCCGCCACACGGCGGTGATCCCGATCGCCGGCGACCAGATCACCGGCGACATCGCCGCCGCGCTGCGCACGCCCACGCCCGACGCCGAGGAAATCAAGCTGCGCTACGGCGTGGCCAAGCAGGTGCTGGCCAGCCCCGACGAACGCATCGAGGTGCCCGGCCTGGGCGACCGCGGCCCGCGCCAGCTGTCGCGGCAGGCGCTGGGCGCGGTGATCGAGCCGCGCGTGGAGGAGCTGTTCACCTTCGTGCAGCAGGTCATCCGCGAGTCGGGCTACGACGAATTGCTGTCGTCGGGCATCGTGCTGACCGGCGGCACTTCGCAGATGCCCGGCATGGTCGAGCTGGCCGAAGACATTTTCCTGAAGCCGGTGCGGCTGGGCGTGCCCGAGTACGTCGGCAGCCTGGCCGACGTGGTGCGCAGTCCGCGCTTTTCGACCGTGATGGGCCTGCTGTCGGAAGCCCGGCTGCAGCGCGTGCGCGGCCGCAAGGTGGCGCAGCAGACCGGCAACGTCAAGCAGGTGTTCGCCCGCATGAAAGAGTGGTTCATGGGGAGTTTCTGATCCCCGCCGCCGCAGTGTCGTTCTTTGTTCGTTCTTTGCAGTACAGGCAGGCAGTCGTTCCCAAACTTTTTTGTTCCATCCATTGTCGGAGGTGCGCGAGCAGGGAAGATGAAACGTGAAGCGCGATCCTGAAGGACAGGGTCACGGCCGATTTTGTCGGATCACCTTTCACCTTTCACATTCCCTACCCACCACTATCCGCAGACGTCCCTCGGAGAAAGTCATGAAATTCGAAATGCTAGATACGGATACCCGCGGCACGGTCATCAAGGTCGTGGGCGTGGGCGGCGCCGGCGGCAACGCCGTCGCTCACATGATCCGCCGCGGCGTGCAGGGCGTGGACTTCGTCTGCGCCAACACCGACGCCCAAGCGCTGGCCCATACCAACGCGCCGGTGCAGATCCGCCTCGGCCGCAGCGGCCTGGGCGCGGGCGCCAAGCCCGAACAGGGCCGCTCGGCCGCCGACACCGCGCGCGAGCAGATCCGCGACGCGCTGCACGGCGCCAACATGGTGTTCATCACCGCCGGCATGGGCGGCGGCACCGGCACCGGCGCCGCGCCGGTGATCGCCGAAGTCGCCAAGGAGCTCGGCATCCTGACGGTGGCGGTGGTGACCAAGCCCTTCCACTTCGAGGGCAGCAAGCGCATGCGCATGGCCGAGGAGGGCATCGATTCGCTGTCGCAGCACGTGCACTCGCTGATCGTCGTGCTCAACGAGAACCTGTACGAGCTGATGGGCGACGACGCCACGCAGGAAGACTGCTTCAAGAGCGCCGACGACGTGCTGCACAACGCTTGCGCGGGCATCGCCGAGATCATCAACGTCGACGGCAACGTCAACGTCGACTTCGAAGACGTCAAGACCATCATGAGCGAGCAGGGCAAGGCCATGATGGGCACCGCCATCGCCGGCGGCGTCGACCGCGCCCGCGTGGCGGCCGAGCAGGCCATCGCGTGCCCGCTGCTGGAAGGCATCGACCTGAACGGCGCGCGCGGCGTGCTGGTCAACATCACCGCCAGCCGCTCGCTGAAGATGCGCGAAACGCGCGAGATCATGGACACCATCCGCAGCTACGCGGCCGAGGATGCCACCGTGATCTTCGGCGTGTCGTACGACGACGAGATGGGCGACGACCTGCGCGTGACCGTGGTCGCCACCGGCCTGGGCCGCAACAAGGCCAAGCCGCAGCTGGTGCCCAGCGCCATGCCGCAGCTGCGCACCGGCACCGACAACCAGGTCTACCAGGCGCATGCCGGCGGCCACGTGCCGGGCAACTACCACGACTACGACACCCCCACGGTGTTCCGCAACCCGCGCGACGCGTCGATGCGGGTGCAGGCGCTGGAGAGCTCGGGCATGGACCACCTGGACATCCCGGCCTTCCTGCGCAAGCAGGCGGATTGATAGGGCCCCCTACGCGCTGACGCGCGCCCCCCAGGGGGCGATGCGGGCGGACCGGCGGAGCCGGATCCGCCGCATCCCGGGTCTGGCGGGGGTGGCGTCAGGCGTCGGGGGCGGGGCTTATTAGCCGGGCGTCGGGCCAGGTGCCGGCCTGGAACAGTTCGCGCACCTTGCGTTCGATCACGCGCTTGACGCTCATCAGCGCCAGCGAGACGTCTTCGCGCCGCGCGTGGGCGATGCACAGTTTCCAGCTGACCAGCGGCGACGAGAACGGCACGGCGCGCAGCCTGCCGGCTTCGATGTCCTGCGCCAGCCAGGCGCGGCTGAACAGCGTGCAGCCGAAGCCGCGCTCGACGATGCTCTTGGTCGAACGGATGCTGTCGCTTTCGAACGCGATGTTGGGATGGATGCCGTTGCCGGCGCACAGCCGCTCGACCAGCACGCGGATGCTGTGCGGCCAGCGCGGCAGGATCAGCGGCAGCGTGGCCAGCGCGGACAGCGGATAGCTGACGGGATACGACGCCGGCCGGCCGCTTTCGCGCTCGAACGCGGGCGCGATCAGGAACAGCGGCTCGGAGATCATCGGCTCGATTTCGAAATCGGCGCCGTACTCGGGGTTGTACATCAGCGCGATGTCGACCTCGCCGGCCGACAGCCAGGCATGGATGGCCTCGGACGTGCTTTCGCGCAGCTGCGGACGGATCAGCGGGAACTCGATCCGGCATTGCTCGAAGATCAGCGGCGCCAGCAGCGGGCTGGTGGCCGGCGGCAGCGCGATGCGCACCGTGCCGGTGGGCTGGGCGGCGATGCCGCGCACGTCGCGTTCGACGTCGGCCATGTCGTCGGCCAGCCGCTGCGCCCGCGCCAGCAGCGTGGTGCCGGCCTCGGTCAGGCTCACGCCGCGGCCGTGCCGGTTCAGCAGCGGCACGCCGAAATGGTGTTCCAGCCGCTGCACCCGCTTGGACAGCGACGACTGCGCCACCCGCAGCCGCACCGCCGCGGCCGAGAAGCTGCGCAGCTTGGCGACGGCGATGAATGCATTCAGGTCTTCGAACAGCATGGCGCGCGGCGGAGATGGCGGAGGCGGCTATTGTGGCATGGCCGCCGGGACGCCCGGCGCGGCCGGCCGCCGCGCGGGCGCCGGCCCGTTCACTGCGGCACGATGCCGGCCTGGGAGATCACGCGCTTCCAGGTCGCGGTCTCGGAGGCCAGCAGCTTGCCGAGGTCGGCCGCCGGGCCCGGCCGCGGATCGATGTTCATCTGCGCCAGCCGCGCCTTGACCTCGGGATCGGCCAGAGCGCGCTCGATCGCCTTGTTCAGCGTCTCGGCCACCGGCGCCGGCAGGCCGGCCGGCGCGAAGATGCCCCACCACGACCCGACGTTGAGCTCCGGCAGCGGCAACCCGGTGGCCTCGGCGAAGGTCGGCACGTCGGGCAGCTGCGGCGAGCGCCGGGTGCCGGTGATGGCCAGCGGCCGCACCCGGCCGTTGTCGATGAAGCCCTTGGTGCTGGACAGGCCGGTGATGACCATCGAGATCTGGCCGCCGACCAGGTCCGTGAGCGCCGGGCCCGAGCCCTTGTACGGAATCTGCCGGATGTCGACCTTGGCGGCGGTCTTCAGTACTTCGCCGGCCAGGTGGGTCAGGTTGCCGTTGCCGGCGGTGCCGTTGCTGAGCTGGCCGGGATGGCTGCGCGCATAGGCCAGCAGCTCGGTCATGTTGCGCACCGGAATCGAAGGATGGACCACCAGCACCAGCGGCGCGGTCGCCACCGGGGCCACCGGCCCCAGCTGCTTCACCGGATCGAACGGCATGTCCTTCATCAGGCTCGGGTTGGTGGCCAGCGTCAGGTCGCCCATCAGCAGCACGTAGCCGTCGGGCTGCGCGCGCGCCGTTTCCAGCCCGGCGATGTTGCCGTTGGCGCCGGGCTTGTTCTCGACCACGACCTGCTGGCCGAGCGCCTTGGACAGCGCCGGTCCGATCTGCCGGGCCAGGATGTCGGTGGGGCCGCCGGGCGAATAGCCCACCAGCAGGCGGACCGGCTGGTTCGGGTAGGCGCCGGCCGGCTGCGCCTGCGCGCCGCCGGCGGCCGCCAGGGCCAGCAGGGCGGCGCCGGCCTGCAAGGCTTGGCGGCGGGAAGTGGAAAAAGTCATAGGTGTCTCCTTTGTGGTGGGAATCGCAAGGGGCAGGGCTCTGGCTCTGGCTCTGGCCGGCGCGCCCGCGCGGACCAGCCGGCCGGGGCGCAGCGGCATCATTGGCGGGCCGCCATCGCGGCGCCGGTCATGCAGTCGAGCAGGCGCTCCACGCCGCCTGCGGGCCAATCGTCGCCGCGCCAGGTGACGTGGCCGTCGGGCCGCACCAGCACCAGGCGGCGCCGGTAGGCCTGCAGCACCTCGGCCTCGTCCAGCGCATGCACGGCCAGCGGGACGCCGCGGGCGCCGGCGGCGGCCGCCAGCGGGTCGGCCGCCGGGGCGTCGGCGCCCAGCCGCAGCAGCACGTAGCCGCCGCCGAACAGGTCGAGCGTGGAGCGGCCGTCGCGCAGCCATACGTGCGGCGCGCGCGCGCCGGGCGCCGCGGTCTGCCGGTAGATCATCACCTCTTCCGGCGGCAGCTCCTGCCATTCGGTCTGGACCGGATAGCCGTCGGCCACGTGCAGCGCCAGCCGCTGCCATTCGCGCAGCAGCGAGGGCGTGACCGGCGTGCCGTCGGCCAGCGCGCCGCGCAGCACGGCGCCGTTGGTGGCGCCCGAGATCGCGTGCCGGGCCGGCATCGGACGCGGCGCGGGCGGCTCGTCTTCCGGCACGCACAGCGGCGAATGGGCATAGGTGTAGCCCATGTCGATGCCCAGCTTGTACCACTCGCGCAGCATGGTGGCCGAATAGCGGCGGCCCAGTTCGTAGCGCGCCAGCGCGCCTTCGTAGGTGGGTTCGAGCAGGGCGGGGCCCGGCTGCGGCGACATCATCCGCCGCAGGTTGCCGCTGGCCTCGCGCACCGCGCGCTGCGCCACCGGGCGGCGCTCCAGCTCATAGCTGTCGAGCAGGCCGTCGCCGCCCCAGCCTTCGATCACTGCCGCCAGCTTCCAAGCCAGGTCTACCGAATCGCCTATGCCGGTATTCATGCCGAAGCCGCCGGTGGGCGAGGTCGCATGGACGGCATCGCCGGCCAGCAGCACGCGGCCGGCGCGGTAGCGGTCGGCCACGAGTTCGCGCCGCACCCACGGCATGACGGAGACGATCTCGTAGTCGAACGGGCGGCCGACGATGCGTTCGATGGCGGCGCGGATCTCGGCCTCGGTCAGCTGGCGCTTTTCGCGGTTGCCGACCAGTTGCACGCGCCACTGGTCGACGCCGTTGATCGCCACCATGGTGGCCCATACGCCTTCGGGGCCGATGAAGAGGTGGCGGTAGGCGAGCGCCTTGTCGTGCAGCGCGAACAGATTGGCGCAGCGGAAGATGACGTTGGTGGTGTAGGTCAGCACGCCCAGGCCCTGGGTGCCGATGCCGAGCTCCTGGCGGATGCCGCTGCCGGCGCCGTCGCAGGCCACCAGCCAGTCGGCGGCCAGCGTCCGTTCGGCGCCGTCGCGCGTCTGCACCCGCACCCGCACGCCGCGCTCGTCCTGGCTGTGGCCCAGGTAGCGCGTTTCATAACGCAGGTCGACGTGCGGGAAGGAGTCCGCGAAGCGGCGCAGGATGGGGTCGAACATGTTCTGCGGGCAGCGGATGCGGACTTCCGGGCTGGCGCCCAGGCGCCGCTCTTCCGGGCCGCCGGACGGCGTCAGGAAGGTCTCGCGGCCCAGTTCGTAGCCGTTCAGGCTGGTCAGATAGACCATGTCCTGCGGGTACGACGAGGGGTAGGGGCAGGCGCGGATCTGCTCCACCAGCCCCCAGCGGCGGCAGAACTCCATCGTGCGCACGTTGATGCCGTCCATCTTGGGCTGGGTGATGGTGCCGTCGGTCTGTTCGATCAGCAGGCAGGGAATGCCGCGCCAGCCCAGGTCGCCGGCCAGCGCCAGCCCGACCGGGCCGCCGCCCACGATGATGACGCGCGGGTCTTGCCGAGTGTTGTCCATATGCATATAAAAAGAAATCAGGTCTTGTCCAAGGCGCGGTCTCATCCAGGGCGCTGCGGATCCGGCTCCGCCGGTCCGCCAGCGCCGCCCCTTGAGGGGGAGCGGCCGAAGGCCGCTAGGGGGTGGGTTCTTCCCGCAGATAGTGCAGTTTCCGCTGCAGGGCCTCGTCCGACACCACGAACAGGTCGGCCTCGGCACGGGCGTTCAATTGATAGCGGTGCCACGATGGCACGACGAATACGTCGCCGGGCTGCCATTCGAAGCTGCGCTCGCCCACCTGGGCGGTGCCGCTGCCCGACTTCACGCACACGATCTGGTTGGCCGTGGTGCGCCAGGCGCGCCCGGCAAAGCCGGCCGGCAGCCGTTGCATGGACAGCGCCATGGTGGGGATCGCGGCGTCGCTGTCCAGGCGCACCCGCCTGCCGTGGCGGCCGGAAGGGTCGGGCGCGGCCGCCGCCAGCAGGCGTTCGGTGTCCGCCCACGGGAAGACGTAGGGATGGGCGCGCGTGGTCTGTTCGGGCGCCTGGTACTGCGCCGGCCAGTGCTCCAGGAACATGGGCTCCAGCAGATGCACGGTCGGCACGTCGAGGAAGTCGACCCAGTAGCCGGGCCGGTCGCCGTCGTTGCCGTGGCCGTGCCAGCCCCAGCCGGGCGTCAGCAGCACGTCGCCCGGCTGCATGTCGATGCGCGCGCCGTCGACCACCGTGTACGAACCGGCGCCGACGTCGAGCACGAAGCGCAGCGCGTGCGGCGAGTGGCGGTGCGAACGCGCGCGTTCGCCCGGCAGGATCATCTGGTAGGCACAGACCAGGGTGCGCAGCGTGGCGTAGTGGTTGCCCGGGTGCGGGTTCACCATGAACAGGTTGCGCCGCTCGGCCAGTTCGGTATCGATCAGGCGGCCGGCGGTGTCGAGCCCGGCGCGCGCGTCCTGCCAGCGCCAATGGGCCGGCACGAAGCGCGTGCGGGGTTCGGCCCACAGCGAGGGTTCGGCCTTGTTCCAGCCGGCGCGGAACGACAGCGGGGCCAGCCGCTCGTTCAGCGTGTCGAGGTCGGCCGGGGTGGAAAGGGGATGGTCAGGCATGGCGATGCTCCATCAGCGGGCGGCACGGGGCGCCGCCCGTGCCGCTAAACCGAGCGCGGGATGGCGATGTTCCATCCGCCCCGGCCCTGTTCGACGCGGACCGCCATGCGGCCCACGCCGGGGGTGATGTCTATGGTCACGACGTCGCCCGGCACCACCGGGCCCACGCCCTCCGCGGTGCCGGTGGCGATCACGTCGCCCGGCTCCAGCGTGACGACCGACGCGCACATCGAGACGATCTCCGGCACGTCGACGATCATGTCGCGCGTGTACGCGTCCTGCCGCAGTTCGTCGTTGACCCACAGCTGCACGCGCAGCGCCGACGGATCGGGCACCTCGTCGGCGGTGGTGATCCACGGGCCGACCGGGGTGAAGGTGTCGTACGACTTGCGGATCGCGCGTTCCTGCTTGCCGCGCACCGTCATGTCGAGCAGGCAGGCGTAGCCGAACACGCAGTCCAGCGCCTCTTCGCGCGATACGTGGCGCGCCCGGCGGCCGATGACGATGGCCAGTTCGGCCTCGTGGTGGACCGCGCGGCCGGGCAGGTCGGGCAGCAGCACCGGGTCGCTGGCGCCGCTCAGCGAGGAGGCGCTCTTGACGAAGAAGCCGCCGTTCTTCGAGATCGCCGGCGACGACATCTCCAGCGCGTGCGCATGGTAGTTGACCGGGATCGCGATCAGCTTGTTGGGCCAGGGCACGGGCGTGTCGAAATGGACGTCTTCCGGGCGCAGCGGCGGCGCGCCGCGGGCGGCCCGTTCCAGTTGCTCGCGCCGCTCGGCGAACGAGGCGATCAGCTGCACCATGCCGATGGGCGGCCACTGGGCCGGATCGACGCCGGCCGCCTCGGTAACGTCGCGGACCGTGCCGTCGACCACCAGGCCGACCCGGCCGCCGTTGAATCGAAGCAATTTCATCGTTGCAATTCCGGTGAAGGGGGAAGAAGGTTGCGCCGGCTCACAGGCGCAGCGCGCGCGCCAGGCGCGGGAAGAGCTGCAGCGCGTTGTTGCGTTCGACGTCGGCGCGCTGCGCCTCGGTCAGTAGCCCCGCCGCCGACAGGCTGGCGATCGAATCGGCCGTCATCGTCTCGGGCGCGTAGGGCCAGTCGCTGCCGAACAGGATGCGCGACGGGTCGGCCACCGCCTGCAGCGCGCCCAGCGTCTGCGCGCCGGGCGACAGCGCGGTGTCGTACCAGAAGCGGCGCAGGCGCGACAGCACGGTGTCGAGCGACATGCGCTCGCGCTCCTGTTCGATCAGCGGCAGCGGGTACTTGGCGGCGTGCTCTTCTTGCGCCAGCTGGCGCCACGCGATGTCGGCGATGCGCCAGGCGGCGTACGGCAGCGTGCCGCCGGCGTGCGACAGGATGAAGCGGATGCGCGGGAAGCGGTCGAGGGCGCCGCTGAACACCAGGCTGGTCGCGGCGCGCGTGGTTTCGAACAGATACTCGACCAGGAACGGCGGCACGCCGATGGAAACCGCCTGGCCGTACGGCGGGAACGTGGGGTGGATCAGCACCACGGCCTCGCGCCGGTCCAGCTCCTGCAGCACCGGGTCGAAATCGGGATGGCCCAGGTACTTGCCGGCGTAGTTGGTCAAGAGGCCCATGCCGTCGAGCTTGAGCGTGTCCAGCGCATAGGCGACGTCGGCGCAGGCGGCCTCGACGTCGGGCAGCGAGGTGGAGCCGAAGGCGCCGAAGCGGTCCGGATGGCCGGCCACGCACTGCGCGTAGTAGTCGTTGCACTGCCGCGTCAGCACGCGCGCCTTGGCGTCGTCGCCGAAGTGGGTGCCGGGCACCGACAGCGAGGTGACGGCGGCGGCGATGCCGTGGCGGTCCATCATGGACAGCGCCAGGTCGGGCGACCATTCGGGCGTGCGCGCATTGATGCCGTCGCGGCGGATGGCCTCGACGAAGGCCGGCGGCACGGTATGGAAGTGGACGTCGATGCGGTGGGGAGAGCTCATGGTAGGAGGCGTATCCGGGAAGGTTGGAGGCGGCCGTTCAATCGGCGTGGATGTTGCGCGAGGCGATGACCTCGCTCCATTTCCTGACGTCGGAGGACACCTGCTGCGCCATCGATGCGGCGTCCTGCGACTTGACGGTGAAGCCGGCGCCGGCCAGCTGCTTGATGAAGTCGGGGTCGGCGCAGACCTTCACCAGCGCCTGGTTCAGCCGGTCGACGATGGGCTGCGGCGTGCCGGCCGGCGCCATCAGGCCGAGCCAGTTGTTGACCCGGTAGCCGGCCACCGTCTCGCCGATGGTGGGCGCGTCGTTCAGTTCCGGCAGCCGCCGTTCTTCGCCGGTGCCCAGCAGGCGCAGCTGGCCGGCGTCCACGTACGACATCACCGAGCTGGGCGTCGACACCAGCAGCGACAGCACGCCCGACACGCTGTCGGTGACGGCCTTGGAGGCGCCCTTGTAGGGAATGTGGAGCAGGTCGGTGCCGGTCTGCGCCTTGAACAGTTCCATCGCCACGTGCTGGGTGGTGCCCACGCCGGGCGTGCCGTAGCTGAGCTTGCCCGGATGCGCCTTGGCATAGCGGATCAGGCCGGCGATGTCGTCGATGCCCAGGCCCGGGTGGGCCAGGAACAGGATCGGGAACGAGCCCACGATGCCGAGCGGGACGAAATCCTTCTCGACGTCGAACGGCAGGTTCTTGAACATCGCCGGCCGCATCGTCAGCGACTGCGCGGTCATCAGCAGGGTGTAGCCGTCCGGCGCCGCCTTGGCCACGTAGTCGGTGCCGATGTTGCCGCCCCCGCCCTCGCGGTTCTCGACGATGACGGTCTGGCCCAGCTGCGCGCCGAGCTTGTTGGCGACCGCGCGCGCGATCAGGTCGTTGCCGCCGCCCGGGCTGTACGGCGAGATCAGGCGGACGGGTTTGGACGGGTAGGGGGCGGCGGCCGAGGCGCTCAGCGCGGTGAGCAGCATGGCCGCGGCCGCGGCGAGCCGGTGCCGGAGCTTGCAGGGCATGGCGGGTGTCTCCTGTATGGGTATGTATGCGGAAACCGAAAATTACCCTGCCATCGCGAAAAGCTGAATGTGATTATGGAGATGCGAGATATCTCGAAAAAGAATTGATACGCAAGCCTGCCGCGCGACGCATGGCGGCGGCCCCGTCGCGCATATACTGCAAGGCCTATCCCCGTTTTCCTCTTACGGAGACTCGTCATGACCATCAAAGTTGGCGACCGCGTGCCCGACGGCACCCTGACCGAATTCATCGCCGTGGAAACCGAAGGCTGCAGCCTCGGACCCAACGCCTTCCAGGTGTCCGACCTGGCCAAGGGCAAGAAGATCGCCGTGTTCGCCGTGCCCGGCGCCTTCACGCCCACCTGCTCGGCCAAGCACGTGCCGAGCTATGTGCAGAACTACGACGCGCTCAAGGCCAAGGGCGTCGACGAAATCTGGTGCGTGGCCGTCAACGACGCCTTCGTGATGGGCGCCTGGGCCAAGGACCAGGGCTCGCAGGGCAAGGTCCGCATGCTGGCCGACGGCTCGGCCAAGTGGACCAAGGCGCTGGGCCTGGAGCTCGACCTCACCGAACGCGGCATGGGCGTGCGCTCGCAGCGCTATTCGATGGTGCTCGACGATGGCGTGGTCAGCCAGCTCAACATCGAAGCCCCCGGCAAGTTCGAGGTGAGCGACGCCGCCACCATGCTCAAGCAGCTGTAGGCCTGCCCCGCACGGTCCGCCAGCGTCCCCTGCCCGCAGCCCGCGGGGGGCGCTCCCCAGGGCGCGCGCCGGAACTTCATGGTCTACATGAGGTCTACACGTTACAATCGCATGTCAGATCTCCACGGCCCGTCCCCATGCTCCGCCAGCGCACCATCCATTCCCTGACCCGCACCACGGGCGTCGGACTCCACTCCGGCCGCCGGGTCGAACTTACGCTGCGGCCGGCCGCCCCCGATACGGGCATCGTGTTCCACCGGATCGACCTGGCCGAGCCTGTCGACCTGCCTGCCTCGGCGCTCGACGTGGGCGATACCCGGATGGCCTCGGTGCTGCAAAAGGGCAATGTGCGCGTTTCCACGGTCGAGCACCTGATGTCGGCCTGCGCCGGCCTGGGCATCGACAACCTGCACGTAGACCTCACTGCCGAAGAAGTGCCCATCATGGACGGCAGCGCCGGCACCTTCGTGTTCCTGCTGCAATCGGCCGGCATCGAGGAGCAGAACGCGCCCAAGCGCTTCATCCGCCTGAAGGAAACGGTGGAAGTGCGCGAGGGCGAGGGCGCCCAGGCCAAATGGGCGAAGCTCGAGCCGTACGACGGCTTCGCGCTGGCCTTCTCGATCGATTTCCACCACCCCGCCATCGATTCCACGTCGAACTTCGCCGAGATCGATTTCGCCCGCGATTCCTATGTGCGCGAGATCGCCCGCGCGCGCACCTTCGGTTTCATGCAGGACGTGGAAAACCTGCGTGCGGCCGGGCTGGCGCGCGGCGGCAGCCTCGACAACGCCATCGTGATGGACGAGTTCCGGGTGCTCAACAGCGACGGCCTGCGCTATGGCGACGAGTTCGTCAAGCACAAGATTCTCGACGCCATCGGCGACCTCTACCTGATCGGCAAGCCGCTGATCGCCCGCTACGTTGCGCACAAGTCCGGCCATGCGCTGAACAACCAGCTGGTGCGCGCCGTCCTGGCCCGCCAGCAAGCCTGGGAACTGGTCAGCTTCGAGTCGCGCGAAACCGCCCCCGCGGCCTTCCGCGAAGAGTGGGCGATCGGTTGACCCGCCCTACGCGCTGACGCGCGCCCCGCAAGGGGGCGATGCGGGCGGACCGGAAGGGGAGGCCCACCCCCGCGCGGCCTGCGGCCGCACCCCCTCAAGGGGGCGATGCGGGCGGACCGGAAGGGGGGCCACCCCCCGCGCGGCCTGCGGCCGCACCCCCCTCAAGGGGGCGATGCGGGCGGACCGGCGGAGCCGGATCCGCCGCATCCTGGATGCGGTTGTCTCAGTTTGAATCGGGTTCTTTCTGGCGGCGGGCGAGGAGGTGTTCTATGGCTTGCGCCAGGCGGCCTTGGGGCAGGGTCTGGCGCAGGTCGGCGAAGGCCTGGAGGCCGTCGGGGCCGATGTCGTGGGGCTGGTGGCGGGGGGCCGCATCGGACGGGAATGTCCCGGCGGGGCGGGTCAGGGATGCTTGAACGCGTACCGCGATTCCGTTAACCTGCCAGCCTTGCTTTTCCAACGCCGCCGCGATCCGGGGGGCAAGCTGCCGCAGCTTGGCCGAATGCGTCGCCGCTGGCACGCCCAGCGTCAGGTTGCCGTCCTCCAGCCGGAGGACGCGGCAGGCCGACCGCAGCGGTTCCTGCAGAACGGCTTCCACTTCGCGCTGCAGCGCCATCAGGCGCCTGGCGGTCGCCAGCAGGCTGGCGCCGCGTCCGTCCTGGCCCAGCCAGGACAGCGTGGCCGTTTGCGCGGCCGGGTCGGCGAAGGTTTTGCGGCGTCGATTCACGCGGGAAAATCCGGAAAAAGCGAAAAGGTCATCGCAGCGGCGCCGCCGGCGCCGCGCGTACGCGAAGGGATACGGGCGCCGGGCAAGGCGCGTCTGAACGCCAGGAGGCACGTTCCGTGCAGATCATCATAGTGCATCCGCGCCTGCAAGAGGCCCGCACGCTGAACGTCACGCCGCGCATCGCGGCCGCGGCCGCCGTCTCGCTGGCGGCCCTGCTCGTGCTGGCCGCCATCGTCCTGCAGGGCGTGGGTTCCCGCCTGGGCCTGTCCTGGCTCGGCGGCACCCCGGCACATGCGGTGGCCGATGCCCGCCGCCAGCAGCAGCAACAGGCCTTCCTGCGCGACAACATGCACCTGCTGGCCCGCCGCGTGGGCGAGATGCAGGCCAAGCTGATGCAGCTCGACGCCCTGGGCGAACGGGTGGCGGGGCTGGCCGGCGTGTCGCCCGCCTTCAATTTCAAGCAGGCGGCCGGCCGCGGCGGCCTGCTGGTGGCGCCGCACGAGATGTCGCCGCAGGAAGTGGGCGCCGAGCTCGACAAGCTCGAAACCCAGCTGGCCGAGCGTTCCGACTACCTCAGCGTGCTCGACGCCCAGCTCACCACGCTGTCGGTGCGGCGCTCGATGACCCCTACCGTGCTGCCGGTCGACCACGCCTACAACGGCTCGTCGTTCGGCTGGCGCGTCGATCCCTTCACCGGCGCCCGCGCGCTGCACGAAGGCATCGATTTCGTCGCGCCCGCGGGCACGCCCATCGTGGCGGCGGCCGGCGGCGTGGTGGTGGCGGCCGAATACCACAGCGGCTACGGCTACATGGTCGACATCGACCACGGCAACGACCTGATCACCCGCTATGCCCATACCTCGCGCCTGCTGGTCAAGACGGGCGACCTGGTCCGGCGCGGCCAGCGCATCGCGCTGGTCGGCAGCACCGGCCGCTCGACCGGCTCGCACCTGCATTTCGAGGTCCGCATCAGCGGCGTGGCGGTCGACCCCAACCGTTTCCTGGCGCGCGGCCCCGCCAACGCGCCGCTCTTGCCGGCGCCCGCCATCGCCTCCGGCCCGGCGCCGCTCGACTGACGCGTCCGCGCCCTACAGGCGCAGCCCGGCCGCGCTGTCGCGCAGGCAATCCATGAACTGCTTGGTCGCCGGCGACAGCGCCCGGTGCCGGCTCCATGTCAGCCCGATGGGCCGCAGCGGGTTGGGCAGTTCCAGCGGCAGGATCGCCAGCTGTCCCAGGTCGGCATAGTGCCGCGCCACCACGCGCGACAGGATGCCGATGGCGTCGGTCGAGCCCAGGTAGCCGACGATGACGTGCACCGATAGCGTCTCCACGTAGTTGCTGGGCATGTTCAGGCCGTGGTACTGGAAGGCCGTCTCCAGCGGTTCGCGCGGCAGCGATCCCATGGGCGGCAGCACCCACGGGTAGCCTGCCAGGTCTTCCCAGGCCAGGCGCCGGCGACCGGCCAGCGGATGGCCGATGGCCGCCACGACGGTGCTCGATCCCTCGAACAGCGGCTCCTCCGCCAGATCGTCGGCCGCGTGCCGGTTGGCCAGGCGGCCGACGATCAGGTCGAGCGCGCCCCGGCGCAGGTCCGGCAGCAGGGAATCCATCGATCCTTCGTGCACCAGCACCGTGTTGTTGGGCAGGCGCTGCTTGAGCAGCGTCAGTGCCTGCGGCACCAGCCCCGGCGTCATCGCCGGCATGGTGCCCAGCGTCGTCTTGCCGGATGCGCCCGATTGCAGCGCCCGCAGTTCGTCGCGCGCCTGCGCCAGGCTGGCCAGCACCACGCGGGCCTGTCGGATCAGGCATTCGCCGTAGGCGTTCGGGATGACGCCGCGCGCCGTCCGTTCGAACAGCTTCAGGCCCAGCCCTTTCTCCAGCTCGCCCAGCGCCAGCGATACCGCCGGCTGGGTGACGTGCAGGCTGGTGGCCACCTTGCCGAGGTTGCGCAGGTTGTCGAGCGCCACCAGCAGCTGCAGATGCTTGGGCTTGAGATTGGCGCGGATGTACCAGTCCAGCTGTGCCACGGCGGCTCCTTCCTTTGCGGCAGGGTTGGCATAAGTAATTGCTAATGATATACGCCCAGTTTTTTAGTGGATGGCTTATGAAGGACGGCGCATGATGCTGCACCCCATTCCTATTCGCCGGGAGACATCGTGTCCGTTGCATTGCCCGCTTCCATCGTCGACATCCATAGCCACGTCATCGCCGGCGATCCGGTCCGCTTTCCGCCGGCCCCCACCACCGGCCGGCAATCCGACTGGTCGCGCGAGCGGCCGGTGGACGCCGCAGCGATGATCGCCGCCATGGACGCCGCCGGCGTGGCGCGTTCGGTGCTCGTGCAGGCCTCGACCTGCTACGGGCATGACAACAGTTACGTGGTCGAATCGGTGCGCGCCCGCCCGGACCGCTTCGTCGGCGTGTTCTCGGCCGACCTCACCGCCCCCGACGCGGTCGACGTGATCGACGGCTGGATGGCGCGCGGCCTGTCGGGCCTGCGCGTGTTCGTGGCCGGCCATACGGCCGCCGACCGCAGCGTGCGCCTGGACGATCCGCGCGCCTATCCGGCCTGGCGCCATGCCGCCGAGCGCCGCATCCCGATCAGCGTGCAGATCCGGGCCGACGGCCTGCCGCAGCTGGCTGCGCTGCTCGACCGCTTTCCCGGCGTGCCGGTGGTGCTCGACCATTTCGCCCGGCCGGCGCTGGAAGACGGTCCGCCGTACGAGGCGGCGGCCGCGCTGTTCGCCCTGGCCCGCTACGACAACCTGCACTTCAAGCTGACCACGCACAACGTGCGCGAAGCGCGGCAGGGCCGCTCGACCCAGGCCGCATTCCTGCGGCGGGCGGTGGACGCCTTCGGCGCGCACCGCATCGCGTGGGGATCCAACTATCCGGCCTCGCCCGGCACGCTGGGCGGCCTGCTGGGCGAGGCGCTGGAAGCCGCTGCCGAACTGAGCGCGCAGGAGCGCGCATGGATCTTCGGCGGCACGGCCAGGGCGCTGTACCCGGCGCTGGGAGCGGCATGATGGCGAGCCACCCGATCCGTCTGCGCACCTTGCTGGGCGACTATCCGAATACCCGCGCCCTCAGGAACGGCGAACTCGAATCGCCGCTGGCGGCCTTCGATTTCGCCGACGTGAAAGTGGCCAACCGCGCCTTCAAGAAGGTGGTGCGCGAGCATGCCTTCGACGTGGCCGAGCTGGCGCTGGTGACCTTCCTGCAGGCCCGGGCCTACGGCAAGCCGCTGGTGCTGCTGCCGGCGGTGGTGGGCGCCGGCCGCTTCCAGCACCACTGCCTGGTCCACGACGCCACGCGCGGCAAGCTGGGCGTGGCCGGGCTGGCCGGCAAGCGCATCGGTATCCGCGCCTATGCGCAGACCACCGTGACGTGGGTGCGCGGGGTGCTGGCCGACGACTACGGCGTCGACCTCGACGCCATCGAATGGGTGACCTTCGAAGACGGCCACCTGGCCGAATTCCCGGACCCGGCCGGCACACGGCGCGCGCCGGCCGGCGCCACCATGGCGCAGATGCTGTTCGCCGGCGAGCTGGACGCCGCCATCATCGGCACCGAGCTGCCCGACGACCCGCGGCTGCAGCCGGTGCTGCCGGACCCGTTCGCCGCCGCGCGCGCCTGGAGCGAGCGGCATGGAATGCTGCCCATCAACCATATGGTGGCGCTGGACGCCGGCTTGTGCCGCGACCGGCCCGACGTCGTGCGGGACATCTACCGGCTGCTGCAGGAAAGCAAGCGGCGGGCCGGGGCGCCGGCCGACGGCGTCGACATGACGCCGTTCGGCGTGGAGGCCAACCGCCGCGCGCTGGCGCTGCTGATCCGCTACGCCCACGAGCAGCGGCTGATCCCGCGGCGCTACGAGGTGGACGAGTTGTTCGACGACACGACGCGGATGCCCTAGGCGCCGTCGCATACCAACCAAATCACAGGGGGACACCATGAAACTACGATTCGCAGCAATGACGCTGGCCGCGGCCGCCGCCATTCTTCCGGCGGCCGCGCCGGCGCAAGGCAGCGGGGCGCTCACCAGGATCGAGGTGCCGTTCGCGGCGGGCGGCGCGCGCGAACTGCTGGCGCGCACCTTCTACCAGGAGCTGGGCCAGGAACTGGGCGAGACCGTCATCATCGAGAACCGGCCGGGCGCCGGCGGCGCGATCGGCACGGCCTACGTGGCCCACGCCGAACCCGATGGCAAGACGCTGCTGATGGCCGCGTCCAGCCATTTCGTGACCGCCGCCATGGGCATGAAGCCCGCCTACGACCCGGTCAGGGAGTTCGCCCCGGTGGCCAACATCGGCACCCAGAACTACGTGCTGATGATCAACGCCCGGCTGCCGGCCAGGGACGTGAAGGAATTCGTCGCCTACGCCAGGAAGCATCCCGGCGAGCTGAACTACGGCTCGGCCGGCGTCGGCAGCTCGACCCACCTGGCGATGGCCTACTTCACCACGGTGGCCGGCATCGAAATGCTGCACGTGCCGTACAAATCGACCCAGGAGGCCGCCAACGACGTGGTCGCCGGCCGGCTGCAGGCGGTGATCGTGCCCAACGCCGGCGTCGGCGCGTACGCCCAGGATGCGCGGCTGCGGCTGATCGGCGTGACCTCGAAGAAGCGCTCGGCGCTGCTGCCCAGCGTGCCGACTATCGCCGAATCGGGCCTGCCCGGCTACGTGTTCGAGTCGTGGTTCGGCCTGCTGGCCCCGGCCGCCACGCCCAAGGACGTGGTCGCCCGGATCAATGCCGCCACCAACAAGATCCTGGCCTCGCCCGCCATCAAGGAGCGGCTGGCGACCCAGGGCGTGCTGCCCGACCCCCAGAGCGTGGAGGGCTTCACCCGGATCTTCCTGGCCGACCGCGACCTGATGGCCAAGGTGGTCAAGGACTCGGGCATTTCGAAGGAGTAGCCCCCTGCGGCCGGCGCGATCCGCCTGCAGGCTCAATATCACGCCGCGGTGCTAAACTTGCCGGCTTACTCCCCTATCCGGGCCGGGGTGGCCGCGTCTCGTCGCGCCGCCGCGGCTCGCTGCTGAAACGCGCATGGTTTCCTCTCTGCTCAAGAAGATTTTCGGTAGCCGCAACGACCGGCTCCTGAAGCAATACCGCAAGCTGGTCGAGCGCATCAATGCGCTGGAAGCCCAGACCGCGGCCCTGTCCGACGAGCAGCTCGCCGCCCGTACGCAGGAGTTCAAGCAGCGCTTCCAGAACGGCGAAACGCTGGACGACCTGCTGCCCGAGGCGTTCGCGGTGGTGCGCGAGGCCGGCAAGCGGGTGCTGGGCATGCGGCATTTCGACGTCCAGCTGCTGGGCGGCATCGTGCTGCACACCGGCCGCATCGCCGAAATGCGCACCGGCGAAGGCAAGACCCTGGTGGCCACGCTGCCGGCCTACCTGAACGCGCTGGCCGGCCGCGGCGTGCACGTGGTCACCGTCAACGACTACCTGGCCACGCGCGACGCCGGGTGGATGGGCCGACTCTACCGTTTCCTGGGCCTGACGGTCGGCGTGGTGGTGGCCCAGCAGCCCAACGACGAAAAAAAGGCCGCCTACCAGGCCGACATCACCTACGGCACCAATAACGAGTTCGGCTTCGACTATCTGCGCGACAACATGGAGTACCGGGTCGACGACCGCCGCCAGCGCCCGCTGTACTACGCGATCGTCGACGAAGTGGATTCCATCCTGATCGACGAGGCGCGCACCCCGCTTATCATCTCGGGCCAGGCCGAAGACCACACCGAGATGTACGTCCGCATGAACGCGGTGCCGCCGCTGCTCACGCGGATGGAATCCGAGCCCAAGTCCAACGAACCCGAGCCCCCGGGCGACTTCTGGGTCGACGAGAAGGGCAACCAGGTGTTCCTGTCGGAAGCCGGCCACGAAAAGGCCGAAGAGATCCTGGAGCGCCAGGGCCTGCTGCCGTCCGGCGAATCGCTGTACGACCCGCGCCACATCAGCCTGATGCATCACCTGATGGCGGCGCTGCGCGCGCACAACCTGTTCTTCCGCGACCAGCACTACGTGGTGCAGAACGGCGAAGTGGTCATCGTCGACGAGTTCACCGGCCGCCTGATGGTCGGCCGCCGCTGGTCCGACGGCCTGCACCAGGCGGTCGAGGCCAAGGAAGGCGTGAAAATCCAGCTCGAAAACCAGACGCTGGCCTCCATCACCTTCCAGAACTACTTCCGGATGTACGAGAAGCTGGCCGGCATGACCGGCACGGCCGACACCGAAGCCTACGAGTTCCAGGAAATCTACCGGCTCGAAACCGTCATCATGCCGACCAACCGGCCGATGATCCGGGTCGACCAGAACGACCAGGTCTTCAAGACCGTCCAGGAAAAGTACAACGCCATCCTGGAAGACATCCGCGATTGCCAGAAGCGCGGCCAGCCGGTGCTGGTGGGCACCACCAGCATCGAGAACTCCGAGGTGCTGTCGGCCATGCTGACCAAGGCCGGCCTCGACCACCAGGTGCTCAACGCCAAGCAGCACGCGCGCGAGGCCGAGATCGTGGCCGAGGCCGGCAAGCCCGGCCGCATCACCATCGCCACCAACATGGCCGGCCGCGGCACCGACATCGTGCTGGGCGGCAGCGTCGACAAGCAGGTCGACCTGATCCGGGCCGACGAATCGCTGTCCGAGGCCGAGAAGGAAGCCCGCATCGCCAAGGTGCGCGAGGAGTGGCAGCCGCTGAACGAGGCCGTCAAGCAGGCCGGCGGCCTGCGCATCATCGGCACCGAGCGCCACGAATCGCGACGCATCGACAACCAGCTGCGCGGCCGCGCCGGCCGCCAGGGCGACCCGGGCTCGTCGCGCTTCTACCTGTCGCTGGAAGACCCGCTGATGCGGATCTTCGCCGGCGACCGGGTGCGCGCCATCATGGACCGCCTGAAGCTGCCCGAGGGCGAGCCGATCGAGGCCGGCATGGTCACGCGCTCGATCGAGACCGCCCAGCGCAAGGTCGAAAGCCGCAACTTCGACATCCGCAAGCAACTGCTCGAATACGACGACGTCGCCAACGACCAGCGCAAGGTCATCTACACCCAGCGCAACGAAGTGCTCGAGGCGCCGTCGGTAACCGACATGGTCGGCAACCTGCGCGACGCCACCTTCACCCAGGTGTTCCGGCAATACGTGCCCGACGACTCGGTGGAAGAGCAATGGGACGTGCCCGGCCTGGAGAAGGCGCTCGAGCTGGAATGGCACGTGCAGCTGCCGCTGGCCAAGATGCTGGAAGACGAGCCGGACCTGACCGACGACGACCTGCTGGCCCGCGTGGTGGGCGCCGCCGCCGACGCCTACAACGCCAAGCTGACGCTGGTGGGCGCCGAGATGTGGACGCAGTTCGAGCGCTCGATCATGCTGCAGTCGATCGACACCCACTGGCGCGAGCACCTGTCGGCGCTCGACCACCTGCGGCAGGGCATCCACCTGCGCGGCTACGCGCAGAAGAACCCGAAGCAGGAATACAAGCGCGAAGCGTTCGAGCTGTTCTCCGACATGCTGGACCGCATCCGCAACGACGTGGTCAAGATCCTGATGACGGTGCGGATCCAGAACGCCGAGCAGGTCGAGCAGGTGGAAGACACGGCCGCCGTGCAGAACGTGCAGTACCACCATACAGGCTACGACGAGGCGATCGCCGCCGCCGAGGCCCAGGTGGCCGCCGCCGCGGCCGCCACGCCGGTGCGCAACTTCGCCGGCAAGGTCGGCCGCAACGATCCCTGCCCTTGCGGCAGCGGCAAGAAGTACAAGCACTGCCACGGGAAGCTGGCGTAGCCCCCGCCAAGGCATAGGCCTAGCCAATCCATCGGCGACCTTCCGCATGCTGCTATCCCCTCCCGGATGCGGCGGATCCGGCTCCGCCGGTCCGCTCGCATCGCCCCCTGGGGGGCGCGCGTAAGCGCGTAGGGGGGACCCTAGACGGGGCGGCTACAGCAGGAAGATCGTGGCCAGCCCCAGGAAGATCAGAAAGCCCATCGTATCGGTGGCGAAGGTCAGCAGCACCGACGAGCCGATGGCCGGGTCCTTGCCGAAGCGCGAGCGGGCCAGCGGCACGGCCATGCCGACGATGGCGCCCACCAGCAGGTTCAGGATCATCGCCGCCATCATCACCAGGCCCAGCGAATAGCGGCCCGAGATGGCCCACGCGAACAGCGCCGCCACCGAGCCGCCGCCGATTCCCACCATCAGCGAGATCTGCAGTTCGCGGCGCACCAGCTTGCCGACGTTGGCGCTGTTGATGCGGCCGACCGCCAGCGCGCGGATGATCAGCGTCATGGTCTGGTTGCCCGAGTTGCCGCCGATGCCGGCCACGATCGACATCAGGAAGGCCAGGATGACGATGCGGCCGACGGTTTCCTCGAAGCGCGAGGCCACGAAGGCCGCCGTCGACGCCGTGCACAGGTTGACCAGCAGCCACGGGGCGCGGTTGCGCAACGCCTGCGGCACCGGCGCGAAGATGTCTTCTTCCTGCAGGCCGGCCTTCGACAGCGTTTGCTCGGCCGACGCTTCGCGGATCACGTCCACCACGTCGTTGACGGTGACCCGGCCGATCAGCCGGCCGACGGCGTCGACCACCGGCGCCGACACCAGGTCGTAGCGTTCGAACGCGGCGGCTGCCTCGGCGGCCTCGTCGAGCGGCGCCAGCGTGAGGATCTCGGTATCCATCACGTCGATCACCTGGGTGTCGGGATCGCTCACCAGCAGGCGGTTGACCGGCAGGCTGCCCAGCAGTTTCTCGCTGCGGTCCACCACGAAGATCTGGTCGGTGTGGTGCGGCAGCTCCTGCAGCCGGCGCAGGTAGCGCAGCACCACTTCCAGCGTGACGTCGTTGCGCACGCGGACCATTTCGAAGTCCATGATGGCGCCCACCGAATCCTCGGGGTAGCTCATCACGGCGGTCAGCCGCGCGCGTTCTTCGTCGGTCAGGCCTTTCTGGACCTCGGCCACCACCTCGGGCGGCAGGTCGGGCGCCAGATCGGCCAGCTCGTCGGCCTCCAGGTTCTCGGCGGCGGCCACCAGCTCGCGCGGGTCCATGGTGGCGATCAGCGACTCGCGCACCCAGTCGGCCACTTCCAGCAGGATCTCGCCGTCGCGCTCGGGGCGCACCAGCAGCCAGACGCGCTGGCGGTCTTCCTTGGGCAGCGATTCGAGGATGAAGGCGACGTCGGCCGGGTGCAGGTCGTCGAGCAGGGCGCTTAGCTCGGCCTCGTGCTGGCGGTGCACCAGGGCCTCGACCAGCGGCCCCCGGGTGTCGCCGACTTCCTGCCGGTGGACGAGGTCTTCGACCAGGTGCTGGCGACGCAGCAGTTCCTGGACGTGCTCCAGGGCTTCCTGGGCGTCTTCGGGCTCGAGCCGGTTGCGCTCGAGGGATTTGCTGGGTTTCGTTTCTTCGACCATCGCGCGGAAAACACAAGGTGGCCCCGCGCGGGCCTATCGGGCGCTGGACGCGCCCGGCGGGGGCGTCAGCGGCGGCTCGTGCGAGTGCCGGAAATCAATGGGCCGGCTGTAAAGCAGGGTCTAGGTCGTGGCTGTGAGGCCATTCCGGTTGGACGATGCGCGAGCACCGCATGGTTGACGACGCGTGAATTGTACGCTTCACAACATGACATCCGGCCGTCCGGACGCACTGTTTTTGGGAATTTTGTGGGCTGCCAGTCACGGAATCGTGGAGGCGGGCAGGCGCCGCAGCAGCGTATCGGTGCGCGAGGCCAGGTAGGCCGAACCGCGGTTGCGGTCGTAGAAGCGCGGGCGCGGCAGCATGGCGGCCAGCCGCGCCGCCTGCCAGGCATTGAGCTGCGCGGCGGAGACGTTGAAGTAGTGGCGGGCGGCGGCTTCGGCGCCGAACACGCCTTCGCCCCATTCGGCCACGTTCAGGTATAGCTCCAGGATGCGCCGCTTGCTCATGACCAGCTCGATCATGTAGGTGATGACCAGTTCCTGGCCCTTGCGCAGGTAGCTGCGCGAATTCGACAGGAACAGGTTCTTGGCCAGCTGCTGGGTGATGGTCGAGCCGCCGTGCAGCGGCTGGCGGGGCGGCTTGCGGCCGCGCGCAAGGGCGCGCTCGGTCGCTTCGGCCAGCTCCCGGTTGTGGGCGTAGGCGCGCTCGATGGCGTCCCAGTCGACGCCGCCGTGTTCGACGAAGTTGGCGTCTTCGGCCGCGATCGCCGCCCGTTTCAGCTGGTTGCTGATGCGGTCGTAGCCGACCCAGCGGTAGCTCAGCGTGCGCCGCGGATCGGATTGCTGCAGGCGGGCCAGCTCGGCCCGCATGACGGCGGTGGAGGCCGGCGCCCGGTACGCATACCACACCACCCAGCCGAACAGCCAGGCCTGGTAAAGCAGGACCAGCAGGATGAAGACGCCGATCGTCTTGGCCGCGTTGCGCGCCAGGCGCGCCGGCCAGCTTCTTCCGCGGGAGCGCGCGGCGCGGGCCATGCTAGCGCCCGGCGTCCAGCAGCGCGCGCAGGCCGGCCAGCACCGGACCGGTATCGGGACGCACGCCGCGCCAGATGAAAAAGCTTTCGGCCGCCTGGCCGACCAGCATGCCCAGGCCGTCGGCCACTGCGGCGGCGCCGTCGGCCTGCGCCTGCCGCATGAAGGCGGTGGGCCGTGGGCCATAGACCATGTCGTAGGCCAGCGCGCCGGGCGCGTACAGCCCGGCGGGCAGCGGCGGCGCCTGGTCGGACAGGCCGCTGGCGGTGGCGTTGACGACGATGTCCCAGCGTTCGCCGGCAGGCAGCTCGTCGTAGCCGCCCGCGCCCAGCACGCCCGGCGCGGCGGCCGCGGCGAAGGCGGCGCCCAGTTCGCGCGCCCGCGCGGCGGTGCGGTTGGCGATCTGCAGCCGCGCACAGCCGGCGGCCAGCAGCGGCAGCACCACGCCGCGCGCGGCGCCGCCGGCGGCGGCC
>NZ_BAABFO010000033.1:0-52397 GCF_039541095.1 Pigmentiphaga soli | reverse complement strand
GCCGCCGGGGCGCGCGCGCCGGCGGCCGGCGCGGCGGCGGCAGCAGGCAAGGCCGCCGGCAGCGACGGCGGCTCGCCGAACGCCGCGCGGTAATAGCCCAGCCAGTCGATGCCGTCGACCGCGCGGCCCGCCTGCGCGGCGGCCTCGACGGCCTTGGCGGCTTCGGCAGGGCCGGCCGCATGCGCCGTCTCGGCCTCTACCGACGCTTCATGGCCCGGCACGGCAGCCGCGGCTTCGGACGCCGGCGCCTCGGCCTCGGGCGCCCGGCCCGTCATGCCGCGCAGCGCCGTGGTGTCGATCCGTTCGCCGCGGGCGGCGGCTTCCAGCGCGTCCAGCAGTTCCTGCGGCGCCGGCTCGGGCATGGCGCCGCGTTCCATCTCGGCGAACATGCGCCGCACCTCGCCGGTGGCGGCCAGGATCACGTCCATGATCTCGGGCGTGACGGCCAGCGTCTGGCCGCGCAGCAGGTCCAGCAGATTCTCGCCGCGGTGGCACAGTTCGACCAGCGGCGTCGCGTCGAGGAAGCCGGCGCCGCCCTTGACGGTATGGAAGCCCCGGAAGATCTGGTTCAGCAGGGCGGTATCGTCCGGACGCTGCTCGAGGTCGACCAGCCCGATATCGACGTCGTCGAGCAGGTCGGACGCCTCGGTCAGGAAGTCGGCAAGCAGGTCCTGCATGTCGGAAAAAGCGGACACGGGGCGGCCTCGCTCAGAAACCCAGGCTTTCGAGCAGGTCGTCGACCTGCCGCTGGTCGGCCACGACGTCGTCGCGGCCGGCCACGTCGATGACCGGGCCGTTCATCCATTCGGAATGCGTGGCGTTGCGCTTGTCGGGCGGCGTGCTTTCGATCAGCAGCTTGACCAGTTCGTCTTCGAAGCTTTGCGCCAGCTTCAGCACCTTCTGGATCACCTGCCCGGTCAGGTCGTGGAAGTCCTGCGCCATCATGATGTCGGTCAGCAGGCTCTGGGTGGCGCGCGCGTCGTCCTGCGCGCGCTGCAGGAAGACATGGGTTTCGGCGGCGATCTGGCGGAAATCGTCCACGCCGAGTTCGCGCGCGTAGAGCTTGTCCCATTTCGTGCTGAGCGCGGCGCCGTCGCGCTCGACGCGGTCCTGGATCTCCTGGCCTTTTTCCACGTTCGACAGCGCCCGCTCGGCGGCCTGGCCGGTCAGCCGGGCGATGTAGTCGAGCCGCTGGCGGGTGTCGGGCAGGGAATGCACGGCCTGCTCCACTTTCTGGTGATAGCCCAGTTCGCGCAGCGCGTCGTGCAACTGCCGGGTCAGCATGCCGATGCGCTGGTAGAACTCCGGGCCGTGCTCGTCGGCCACGGCGCCCGCCTCGGCCGCCGGCGGCTGCGCCTCGGCAGGCTCCTGCGTTTCGGGCTCGACCGCTTCAAGGCGCGCCAGGGTCTCGGACGAAATCTGGTCGAACAGCGCTTCGAGATCTTCGTTGTCGCGAGGACTGGCCATTCACGCACTCCCGTTCATTTTCTGCACGATCTTGGTGACTTTCTCTTCCAGCGTCGCCTTCGTGAAGGGCTTGACGATGTAGCCGTTGGCGCCGATCTGCGCGGCCAGGACGATGTCTTCCTTCTTGGCCTCGGCCGTGACCAGCAGCACCGGCAGCTTGCGCAGCGCGGCATCGGAGCGGATCTCGCGCAGCAGCTCGAAGCCGTTCATGTTCGGCATGTTGATATCGCTGACCACGAAATTGAACATGCCGCTACGCAGCTTGCCCAGCGCGATCTGGCCGTCCTCGGCCTCGTCGGCGTTGTTGTAGCCGAGCTCTTTGAGCAGGTTGCGGACAATGCGCCGCATCGTCGAGAAGTCGTCGACGATGAGGAACTTGAGTTCGTCAGGCTTCATTTGCTCCCTTTCGCGCCTTGATATGGGTGAGTTGGGCGCCGATCATACTTGCCAGCTCCACGGGGTGGAACTTGGCCACGTAGGCGTCCACGCCGACCTGCTGGCCGAGCTTCTTGTTGGCGACCGACGACAGGGAAGAATGCATGACCACGGGAATGCCATTGAAGCGCGGGTCGGCCTTGATGTGGCGGGTGAGCACGTAGCCGTCCATCTCGGGCATCTCGGCGTCGACCAGGATCAGGCCGAGCGCGGCCTCCAGCGGCGTCTTCTCGGCTTCGGCGCGGGCCGCGATGGCCTTGAGCTTTTCCCAGGCCTCGGCGCCGTTGTTGGCGTGCTGGTGCGGCAGGCCCATGCGGTCGAGCACCTCGATGATCTTCTTGCGCGCCAGCGTGGAGTCGTCGGCGAAGAACACGTTGGACTTCGAATCGGCGTCGACCTGCTGGATCTCGGGCGGCACCCGGTCTTCGCCGATCACGGTGGCGAGGATCTGCTCCACGTCGAGGATCGACACCAGCTTGCCGTCCGGCAGTTCGGTCAGCGCGGTCATGAAGCTGGTGTTGGCGGTGGGCATGGACTGCGGCGACTTCACGCGGTCCCACTCGATGCGGACGATGCGGTCGACGTCGGCCACCAGGAAGGCCTGGGTGTGGCTGGAGAATTCCGTGATCAGCAGCTTGGTGCGCGCCGCGTCGGACTGCAGATTGATGGTGGTGGCCAGGTCGATCACGGGCAGGATCGCGCCCCGCAGCGAAATGATGCCCTCGACCCCGCGCGGCACGTTCGGCGTGCGCGTGATGGGCAGGGTTTCGCATACTTCGCGCACCTTGAACACATTGATGCCGAACACCTCGCTGCCGCCCAGCGAAAACAGCAGCAGCTCCATCTTGTTGGACCCGGCCAGCCGCGCCTTCTCGTCCACCATGTCCATCAACCGATTGTCGCCGGCGCCCATGAACCTATCTCCTGAAAGCCGGCCTCGTGCCGGCCGCATGGCCTAGTCATCCGCCCTGGTGCCCGACTGGCGCCAGGGTTCCCCCACATCGTCCGTTTTCCCGGAAACAGCCGGTACATCGACCGCAATCCCGTCTTTCTTGAGGAATTCTTCGCTGCGCTTGTTCAACACCACGATGCTGATGCGCCGGTTTTCCGGCGCGCGCGGGTTGCTGTGGTCGAAAGGCACCGAATCGGCCAGCCCGATTACCCGCAGCGCCTTGTCGGGCGCCATCCCGGCGGCCAGCATGGCGCGCCGCGCGGCGTTGGCGCGGTCGGCCGAGAGTTCCCAGTTGCTATAGCCGGCGTCGCCGCCCGCATAAGGCGCCGAATCGGTATGGCCGGCGATGGATATCTTGTTGTCGACCCCGTTCAGCGCGCGCGCCAGTTCGCCCAGGATCTCGCGGCTGTAGTCCTTCAGCTCCGTCTTGCCGGTGTCGAACATCGGGCGGTTGCGCTCGTCGACGATCTGGATGCGCAGCCCTTCGTCGGTGAAGTCGATCAGGATCTGGTCGCTGAACGGCTTGAGCACGGCCTGGGTGAGGACCAGGCTGCGCAGCTTGGCCTGCAGGGCTTCCAGGCGCTGGCGGTCGCGTTCGTCGATCTGCGCCTGTGCCGGGTCGCCGCCCTGGGTTTCGCCGCGGCGGTGGTTCAGGCTCTGGCCTCCGGTCAGCAGCGCGACCGGATCGCCCGACACCTTGCCGGACGACAGCGTGACCTTCAGCGGCGTCTGGAAGTATTCCGAAATGCCTTTCAGGTCGGCCTCGGCGCTGGTGGTAAGCAGCCACATCAGCAGGAAGAAGGCCATCATCGCCGTCACGAAGTCGGCATAGGCGATCTTCCACATGCCGGCGTGCGCCGTCGACTTGCGGTGCTTGCGGGTCTTGCGGACGACGATCGGCGCAATGCCGTCTTTGAGCGCCATCGGCGAACCCCGTCAGCCAGCCTGGCTGCTGGTGCTGGCCGACTTGCCGCGTACGGTGTCTTCCAGTTCGGCGAACGACGGGCGCTCGGTGGAAAACAGCACCTTGCGCCCGAACTCCACCGCCAGCGCCGGCGCATAGCCGTTCAGGCTGGCCAGCAGCGCCACCTTGATGCATTCGAGCTGCTTGGCACTTTCGCTGGCTTTCTGCTCGAGCACGGAGGCCAGCGGCCCGACGATGCCGTAGGAAAGCAGGATGCCGACGAAGGTGCCCACCAGCGCGGCGCCGATCTTGGCGCCCAGCACGGCGGGAGGGTCGCCCACCGAGCTCATCACGTTGACCACGCCCATCACGGCGGCCACGATGCCGAACGCCGGCAGGCCGTCGGCCATGCGCTGGATGGCGACGGCCGGAATGCCGCTTTCCTGCAGATGGGTGTCGATCTCCTGGTCCATCAGCGCTTCCAGCTCGAGCGGATTCAGGTTGCCGCTGACCATCAGCCGCAGGTAGTCGGTCACGAACTCGACCAGGCCGCGGTCGGCCAGCAGGGCCGGATATTTCTGGAACAGCGGGCTGTTCAGGGGCTCTTCGACGTCGGCCTCGATCGCCATCAGGCCTTCGCGGCGCACCCGGTTCAGGATCTCGTACAGCAGGGCCAGCAGGTCGAGGTAGCGCTGCTTGGTGAAGCGCGAGCCTTGCAGCGTGGTCGGCACCGCGGCCAGCGTGGTGCGCACCACCTTGGCCGAATTGCCGCACACGAAGGCGCCCAGCGCCGCGCCGGCGATGATCACCAGCTCGAACGGCTGGAACAGCGCGCCCAGCGCCCCGCCGTGCATCGCATAGCCGCCCAGCACGGACGCGACCACGATGATGTAGCCAATGATGACGAGCATGCGCTCGCACTCCTGAAAAAACCTCCGCCGGGACTGATCAACGGAGCTACGTCAAGGTTTTCGGCAGCCGCCGCGGAATCTTGAGCGTGGCAAGCGGCCACCGCCGCCGGGACAGCGAGCGGCAGCCGGGCTGCCCCGTGGCCTTCAGGAACGCACCGGATCGGCGTCGGCCCGGCTCCGGGTCTTGCCCGCGCGCGACGGCATGTGGCACAGGCCGCAGACGTATTGATGTGACAATTCGAAACTGTGGGTGACGAACTCGCCGCCGCAATGGGTGCAGCGCGTCATGCCCAGCATGCCGGCATCGAAAAAACGGATCAGCCGCCAGGCGCGGGTGATCGACAGCACCTCGGGCATGCCGAAATGCCCGATCTGCTCGCGGTAAAGGCGGTATGCGCGCAGCAAGGCCTCCACCGGCAGCGTATCGCCCATCGCGCTCTGGTGGCGGTAGATGTTCATGAACAGCGAGGCGTGGATATTCGGCTGCCAGGTCATGAACCAGTCGGTGGAAAACGGCAGCATGCCCTTCGGGGGAGATTTGCCCTTGATCTCACGATACAAGCGAAGCAAGCGCTCACGCGAAAGATTGACTTCGGATTCCAGGACCTGGAGCCGCGCATCGAGACGGATCAGCTCGGAGGCGATCTCGATCTGGCGCGCTTCGGACAGGACGCTTTTAACGCGGGCCATGCGTGGTCCGGATCGGAGTAGCCATCGGGAAGGCCATCGCGTCAGCCGGCCTGCGCCGTGCGGCTGGCCATCAGGATGGCTGCGTGCATGCGCGATGGCGCGTCGTCACGCTTGGGCGACGCCAGCAGACTCCAGACGAGGGTGTCTTCGAAGCGGAACTGCGCCAGCAGCATGTTGGAAGCCGCGATCTTCAGCAGCTGGGCCGTGGTGAGCGACTCGACGATTTCGGCCACTTCGGCGGAAATGCCGAGCCGGTACATGCCTTCGGCGCGATCGACTCGCAGCATCTGCTGGGCCAGCATCAGATAGGTCAGGTTGGCGTCACGAATCTCGGCATTCAGTCTCGACATGGCGGAAGCTTCCGGCGCTTCCGGCGCGATGGCGGCGTCGGGCAGTTCGAAACTCTGATTCATCGTGATTCCTTGGAGGTCATGCTTTGTCTTTGCCACAGGCAAAGCACCCGCCCGATAGGCCGCTGAGATAACATTGCGTGCCGCAACGACACTATCGGGCTCCGCATTATCGGGAATCCCCGGTATCGGCGCACTCGGAAGCCGTCTGGTCTTCATGTTCTCCGCATTCGCTATAGACATGTAAGAAAAAAGCTGACACACTAAGTTTCATATGTTTCATCTCTAAGTGTGATGCTAAAGTCAGCGCTTACCCAAATGACCGATTACACGGCACAAGCTTCATCCGCAGATCCCATGCTGGGCGCGCTGCTCGATACCTTGCCTGCCGCGGCATGGGTCACCGACCTCTCCGGCCGCTACCGCTACGTCACGGCGGCATACGCGAAGATGGTCGGTCGCGGCATCGAACAATGCATCGGCCACACGGCCCACGAGATCCTGCCGCCATCGCTTGCCCGCGTGTACGCGCTACGCCATCAGCAACTGCTGGAAAGCCGCGGCCACCGGCGCTTCGAACAGATCTGGCCGGTCAACGGCGAACCGCGCTGGTTCGAAGTCTGTGTGCGCTGCCTGGTGGACGAGCACGGCGAGCCCATGGGCGTGGCCGGCTACGCGCAAGACATCACGCTGCACGTGGAACAGCAGGAAACCGCGCGCCGCATCCAGGCCGGCCTGGAAAAGCGCGTGGCGCAGCGTACCCGCCAGCTCAGCACCGCCAACGAAGAACTCGAGGCTTTTTCGTATTCGGTATCGCACGACCTGCGCGCCCCGTTGCACGCCATTCGCGGCTTCGCCGAGTTGCTGCGCGACAACTTCGAACCCGCCCTGGGCGGCACCGGGCGCGAATACCTGCGCCACATCATCGAAGGTACCGACCGCATGAGCGGCCTGATCACCGACCTGCTGCAGCTCGCGCGCGTCAACAGCGGCGGCCTGTCGCGCGAACGCACCGACCTCGGCGCGCTGGCGCACGACGTGCTGGCCGAACTCGCGGCGCAGGCGCCCGAACGGCGGGTGCAATGCTCGGTGGCCCCCACCCCGCCGGCCGACTGTGACCGCGGCCTGATGCGGGTGGTGCTGGCCAACCTGCTCGGCAATGCATGGAAATTCACCAGCCGCACCGAAGCCGCGCGCATCGAATTCGGCAGCTTCGAACGCGACGGCCGCCCGGTCTACTTCGTACGCGACAACGGCGCCGGCTTCGACAGCCACAACGCCGAACGCATCTTCGGCGCCTTCCAGCGCTTCCATCGCGAAGCCGACTTCCCAGGCACCGGCATCGGGCTGGCCACCGTCAAGCGCATCATCGGCCGTCATGGCGGGCAGGTGTGGGCCGAAAGCGTGCCGGGGGAAGGGGCGGCGTTCTACTTCACGCTGGATACGCTGGACTGCTGATCAGGGATTTCGGCCGAACTGCCTGTGCGTAGCCAGGCGCCGGAGCACGGCCACGGTCCCATCCAAACACGCACGCTCATTCCCTTAGGGCGGCGATCAAGTCCTCTGCGCCGGTGTAGCGTTCGGCCGAAGTGGCTTCGCACCCACATCGTGTTCACCGACGGCCCATTCGAGACTGCTTAGCGCATCGTGGGCATCGACCGCTGCGGCGAGAGCCCGCGCAAAGGCTTCGGGCACGCCATCGTCCGGACGCAGCCTCCCGGCTCTGGTGAGGCACGCAAGCCCTTCTTGGCCGGTACACCGTTCCTCCCAGAGATGTAACTCCGAATTACGAGAACAGACGCCACGCGGGCCTCCTTTCGTCGACTTTGCCGAAAACATTAGGACTTTATTTTCAGACCACCCCCTGCCCGGCGCCTAAAGTTCCAAACCCCACCCCCCGTTAACAGGCTCAACGCGGCCCAATTCGCATCCAGATTCATGCAGGGCCCGCGGCGGCGCGCCGGCGGCGGGTATTGCCGAAAGCCGGCGCACGCCAACCGGGCACGGTGCGGTGGCCCTGCCATCCGCCCATGCAGCTACGGGCCCATCCGGCCCGAAACGAAACAGACTCATCCCCCTGGGAGAAAGCCATGGCACAAGTCATCAATACCAACATCGCTTCGCTGAACGCGCAGCGCAACCTGAACGACTCGCAGAACACGGTCAACACCGCGCTGCAGCGTCTGTCCACCGGCCTGCGGATCAACAGCGCCAAGGACGACGCCGCCGGCCTGGCCATCTCCGAACGCATGTCGACCCAGATCAACGGCCTGAACCAGGCCGTGCGCAACGCCAACGACGGCATCTCGCTGGCGCAGACGGCCGAAGGCGCGCTGACCCAGATCAGCAACAACCTGCAGCGTATCCGCGAACTGGCGGTGCAGTCGCGCAACGCCACGAATACCGATGACGACCGCCTCGCGCTGCAGAAGGAAGTGGACCAACTGCGCGATGAAATCGACCGTGTTGCCAAGAACACCGATTTCAACGGCACCAAGCTGATCGACGGCTCGTTCACCAATCAGGCCTTCCAGGTCGGTGCAAACCAAGGGCAAACCATCAGCATTAGCGCGATTGCCAATGCGAACGTCGATCAGCTCGGCTCGTGGACCAGCGTGGATTCGAAAGCGTCGCTTACCGCGAAGGCTGCCGTCGGCGTTACGACGCCTGCGTCGCAAGATCCCGGCGAAGAAACGCTGTTGGGAACGGCTTTTGCCGCTCCCACCGATACTAACGGAGATGGCACTCAGTTCGACTACGCTGGCTTCAACATGGAGGTCAACGGCACCACCGTAGCCGTTGCTGCCGCAACCGGAGCCACGGCAAATGCTGCCCGTGCTGACCTGCTGTCGAAGGTCAAGGACGCTCTCGACAACGCCACCGGGATCCCCGCTCTCGACGATCTGTCAATCGACGACAGCACGCCCGGCCAACTAGATTTCTCCAACGCAGGCGGCGCGGCCATCACGATCACTGGCCTCCCCGGCGTCACTTCGCTGGAAATCGATGCCCAGACGGATACCGCCGCCAGCACGAGCTTCGCCGCCATTACCGCTGGCCAGCTCAATATCAATGGCCAGGATATTGTCTTGGGTGCCGCCACGAGCGCTTCCCAGCGTACCCAGCAACTGGTGTCGGCCATCAACAACTCGACCGGCACCACCCATGTGAAGGCCAGCGTCGACAGCGACGGCAACCTGACCCTGACCGCGGACAATGACCAGGACATCGCAATCACGACCAACCTCGCCGATCCGGCCGACCTAAAGACGGCCACCGGATTGGTGGCAGGCACGACCGACGCCGGCGACGCAAATGTGTTCACCGACGCGGACATCGACTTCGAGTCGTATGTGGCGGGCGAGGACCAGAGTGGCTTCAAGAATCTCGACATCACGACCGTCACCGGCTCCGACAACGCCATCCTTGCCATGGACGCCGCGCTGAAGTCCGTGAACGAGTCTCGCGCCGACCTGGGCGCCATCCAGAACCGCTTCGCGTCGGTCGTGTCGAGCCTGCAGACCACGTCCGAAAACCTGACGGCCTCGCGCAGCCGGATCCTGGATGCCGACTTCGCCGCCGAAACGGCCAATCTGACCCGCGGCCAGATCCTGCAGCAGGCGGGTACCGCGATGCTGGCCCAGGCCAATTCGCTGCCCAACAACGTGCTGACGCTGCTGCGCGGCTGATGCACGCGCCGCGGTCGCGGCGCGCCGGGCACGTCAGCCCGACTTCGCGATCCGGCGAACCGGCCGGCAGGCAGCCGAACCGGCCGCCTGCCGGCTGCAGCAGGTCGCCAAGGCCCGCGACAGCGACACCGGGCCTGCCGCAATTGCGAGCGCTTATTCCGGAAAATCCCCCGCGCAGCGAAGCAAGCACTCAAGTTGCGGCGCGGCGCGCCGTTATGGCATGCTGAAACGGTCGCTGCACCGCGGTGCGCCGTCCGATCTCGCAAGGAGCGTCCATGAGCATCGCCATCACCGCCCACCCGGTCGACCCGCGTCTCACCGCGTCCGCCGCAGCGTCGGCGGCGCAGCCCGCGTCGGCCACCTCGGCGCCTTCCGCCGCGCCTGACCCGTCGCTGCCCTCCACCGCGCAAATCCCGCAGGTGGGCGAACTGCAAGAGGCGGTCGACAGTTTCAACAGCTTCGTCCCGCTGGCGGCGCACAACATCACTTTTGCCATCGATGACGACAGCGGGCAGGTCGTGGTCAAGGTCATGGACGGCGACACCAACACCGTGATCCGCCAGATCCCGTCCGAGGAAGCGCTGCAGCTCAGCCGTTCCCTGGACAAACTCGAGGGCCTGCTGCTCAAGAGCAGCGCCTAGCAGTACGAACGGCAACAAGGAAAGGAGTCCATCGTGGCCAGTGTCGGAGGAGCCCTCGGCGTCGGTTCAGGTCTCGACCTGACGACCCTGCTCAACAACCTGATGGCGGCCGAACAGCAGCCGCTCACCAAGCTGCAGGCCCAGGAAGCCAGCGTCCAGACCCAGGTGTCGGCCTATGGGCAATTGAGCAGCGCGCTGTCGTCGCTGCGCGATTCGGTCAAGAACCTCACGCCCGACAGCTTCAATTCCACCGCCTCGTCGAGCAGCGACAAGAGCATCGCCACCGTGACCACGCAGAACGGCGCGGCCACCGGCGGCTTTTCGCTCGAGGTGACGAAGCTGGCGCAGGCGGAAAAAACCGTCAGCCGCACGCTGGCGGCCGATACGAAAGTCGCGGCGGGCACGCTGCGCGTCACGCTGGGCACGGTGTCGGACGGCGAATTCCAGCCGAGCGATAACGGCGAACCGATAGACATCGTCATCGACCCGGGCAAGAACTCGCTTGACGACGTGCGCGACGCCATCAATGCCGCGCAGGCCGGCGTCACCGCCACCGTCGTCAACGACGACTCCGGCGCGCGGCTGATGCTGTCGAGCAGCAAGACCGGCGCCGGCGCCGCGTTCCGCATCGAAGGCACCAGCGACGCCGGCGGCGCCGGCGAACCCTTGTCGACGTTCAACTACGACCCGGCCGCCGCCGTCGATTACGACGCCGACTCCCCGGCCGCCTTCACCACCCGCCTGCAGGCCGCGGGCGACGCCGTCTTCAAGATCGACGGCCTGCGGCTCACCTCGCCCACCAACACGGTCGACGGCGCCGTCACCGGCGTCAAGCTGACGCTGGTCAAGGCCGGCACCACGCAGATCAGCATCACGCAGGACACCAGCGGCACCAAGAAGGCGCTGCAAGGCCTGGTCGACGCCTACAACAGCTTCCTGAAAACCGCCAACCAGCTGTCGCTGAACAACCCCAGCGCCACCAAGGGCGAAGCCAGCACCGGCAACGGGCCGCTGGCCGGCGACAGCCTGGTGCGCGACGTCATGACGCGGCTGCGCAACGGCATCCTCGACCCGGTTTCCGGCGTCGACGCCGAATACACCACCCTGTCGTCGCTGGGCATATCGTTCCAGAGCGACGGCACGCTCACGCTCGACAGCGCCCAGCTGGACAAGGCCCTGGCGCGCGACCCGTCCGCCGCGGCCCGCCTGTTCGGCACCGGCGACGACGGCACGCCCACCGGCGTGGGCGCCCGGCTGGTGGCGCAGATCGGCGGCTTCGTGGATGACGACGGCGCGATCGACGCGCGGGTCGACGGTCTGGGGCTGACCACCAAGTCGCTGCAGAAGCAGGAAGAGGAACTCAACGACCGGCTCACGCAGATCGAAGCGCAATACCGGCAGCAATTCACCTCGCTCGACTCGCTGCTCACCAACCTGAACAACACCGGCAATTTCCTGACCCAGCAGCTCGACGCGCTGGCGCAGTTGCGCGGCTAGCAACGCCGCGGCCGGCCGCCGCGGCGGGCCCGATTTGATGCCCCTTTAACCCCGATATTCCGCTTTAGACTCGCGCCCCGCAGCCGTTAAAAAGGAGGCATGAAGCAGCGATGACCGCAGTCAATCGGGACGGCGGTATCCGACAGGAGAACCAAGGTGTCAGGATTCGCAACATTCGGTGCACGCGCGTACGCCAGCGTCGGCGTCGAAACCGGCGTCTCTTCCTCGACCCCGCACGGGCTGGTGCTGATGCTCTACGACGGCGCGCTCGAATCGCTGCGCCTGGCGCGCGGCTGCCTCCAGGCCGGCGATCCGATAGGCAAGACCCGAGCCGTGTCGCGCGCCACCCGCATCATCGACGAAGGGCTGCGCTGCAGCCTCGACTTCAAGGCCGGCGGCGACCTCGCCGGCCAGCTCGATTCGCTGTACGACTACATGTGCCGCCGCACGCTGCACGCCGGCATCGAGAACGACGCCGCCGCGCTGGAAGAGGTCATCGGCCTGCTCGACGGACTGCGCGGCGCCTGGGCCAGCATCGCGCCCGCGGCCCAGGTGGCGGCCTGACGTGCTACTGCAGGAACGTACCATGCCCGCCCCCCAGGCCACGGCGTCCGACCGCCCTCCCCCCGGACTCCATCCCGAACCGGCCGCCTTCGATCCGTCCTCCGCCGCCGGCGCCTCGCTGCGTGAAATCTACACGCAGTTCGCGCAGATCAGCAGCGCGATGCTGGAAGCCGCGCGGCGCGGCGACTGGAACGACGTCACGCTGCGCGAACGCGCCTGCGCGCAGCTGATCGAGATCCTGCGCAACCGCGAACCGCTGCGGCCTTCCGACGAAGCCGAACGCCAGGCCTGCATGCAGCTGCTGCGCAAGGTACTGGCCGACGACGCCGCCATCCGCGACCTGGCCGAACCCTGGCTGCGGGAGCTCGACCAGATCCTGCACCCCGGCCGGCGCCGCCTGCCCGTCCACACGTTCAGATAGCGCCTTTGCGGGCACCGGCGGCCCGCCGCGCTTTCCGGAGATTCCTGTGGTTACCGACACCCGCCAGACCCGCGCCGTTTCCGGCGTCACGCCGGTACAGAGCTGGGAACGCTACCGCGAAGACGCGCGCGAGGCGATCCTGGCCCGGCTGGTGCATGGCGGCGGCACGCGGGTCGACGCCAGCGGGCAGCGGCAGCCGGCGCCGCAGCCGGCCGGCCTGGTGCGCGCCACGGTGCTGCAGGCCAATACCGAATCCGAAGCGCTGGTCGACATCGCCGGCCATTCCTATCTGGTCAACACGCGCCAGGCGCTCACGCCCGGCGCCAGCGTGATCCTGCGCCTGCTGGACGACCGCAGCTTCTTCGGCGTGGACGATCCTCGCCGCCCTGCCGCCCGGCCGTCCACCCCGGCCGGCGACCCCACGGCGGACGAAGCCGCCGGGGCCGGGGAAGGCGCCGACGCGCACGAAGCCGGCGCGGCGCGCGCCACGCGCGGCGTCGTGCCCACCGTCATGCCGGCGCTTGCCGAGCTGCGCATGGAAAGCGGCAGCCTCGACGTGCGCCTGAGCGGCGCCGCGCGGCTGCTGTTCGCACTCACGGCCCAGGCCTCGGGTTCGGCCCGCATGGTGCCGCTGGCGCCGCTCGATACCGCCGACCTGGACGACACCAGCCGCCTGGCGCAGCGGCTGCAGAACGCGGTCGAGCAGTCCGGCCTGTTCTACGAATCCCATCTGCAGGAATGGCGCGAGGGCCGGCGCTCGCTCGACGCCTTGCGGGCCGAGCCGCAGGCGGCGCTGTCGCCCGGCCCCGGCCCGCATCCCGAAGCCGCCAGTTCCGAACCAGCCGACACCACGCCGGCCACGCCCGAACAGAATGCCGCCCGCGGCCTGCAGGCAGCGCTGGGCGCCATTCCCGACGACGTGCGCCCGCTGGTGCAGGACCAGATCGCGCTGCTGGAAAGCAGCCGCCTGGCCCTGCAGGGCGCCTGGGACGGCCGCCCGTTCACGATCGAGGTGGAGCCCGACGCCAGCCAGGCGCGCGACGACATCCCGCTGTCGTGGCGGATACGCCTGCGGCTAGATACACCCAACCTGGGCAAGCTGGAGGTCGACATCGCGCTGCGCGGTACCGAAGCGCAGGTCAACCTGAAACCCGACTCGCGCGGCGCCCGCGGCGCCTCGCTGCGCGAAATCCGGGCGCAGCTGGCCGACGCCACGCCCGAACTGCAACAAGCCTTGGACGCCCGCGGCCTGCGCATGACCGGCTTCGGCGTCGCCGCCCAGCCCCGCCAGGCGGGCGCCCGATCATGAGCTCCCCCTTTCCCCTCCCCGCCGCCGACACCGAGCCGGACGACCCCAAGCGCAGCCTGGCCGTGGCGCTGCGCTACGAAAAAGAACGCCGCACCCCCGTGGTGGTGGCCAAGGGCTCCGGCCTGATCGCGGAAGAAATCCTGCGCCGCGCGCAGGAGGCCGGCGTGTTCGTGCACAGCTCGCACGAACTGGTCGACCTGCTGATGAAAGTGGACCTGGACGCCCGCATCCCGCCGGCGCTATACGCCGCCGTGGCCGAAGTGCTGGCCTGGGTCTACAGACAGGACGCGCGGGTAGCGCAACGCCTGCCCCCGCCTGGCAGCCCGTCCCTCGGCTGACTGGACTGCGCCGCCCCAAGACACCCCATCCGGGATGCCGCGGATCCGGCTTTGCCGGTCCGCCAGCATCGCCCCTGGGGGACGCGCGAAGCGCGTAGGGGGGGCCTCATACCGGCATGTTCATGATGTCGGTGTAAGCCGACACCACGCGATTGCGGGCCTGGGCCAGCATCTGGAACGACAGGCTGGCCTGGTTCATCGCGATCATGGTCTGTTCCAGCCCGACTTCGGGCACGCCCATCTGGTAGGCCTGTTGCAGCGAGGCGGCTTCGCCCTGGGCCTGCTGCACGGATTTGACCGCGTCGCCCAGCATGTCGGCGAAGCCGGCGGCCGGCGCCGAGGCGCCGGGGGCGGCATGGGGCTGGGCCAGCATGCGGGCCGCGCGGGCCATGCCGGGCGCGTCGGCGGCGAGCGGCTGCAGTGCGTCTGGGATGCGTTCCATGCTGGGCCCCGGCGGAAATGGACGCCCTATGATACGGGCGCCCCCCTGCCCACAGTGCGCGAAGTACAGGGGCTTTCCCCCCCTATTCGACCCATGGCCGCCACGGCCCCCACCGAATAATAAAGGCGACGTTCAGCATTGGGTCGCCGCCGCGCCCATTTTCATCCGCACCCGAGCGACGCCCCCCTTTCATGGCAGACGATACTCCGCCCCAGGCTGCCCCCACCGCCCGTCGCGGCAGCATGCTGCACGACGCGTTCGGGCGGCTGAGCACCCGCCATCGCCTGGCATTGATGATCGGCATTCCGCTGCTGGCCGCCGTCCTGGTGGCCACGCTGCTGTGGATGCGCGATCCCGACTACCGCGTGCTGTTCAGCGGCCTGGCCGACCAGGACGGCGGCACCATCGTGGCCGCGCTCGAACAGCAGCACGTGCCGTACCGGCTCACCGAAGGCGGCAGCGCCATCCTGGTGCCGGCCGACCGCGTCCACGAGATCCGGCTGCGGCTGGCCTCGCAAGGGCTGCCCCGCTCGGGCAACGTCGGCTTCGAGCTGATGGACAACAGCCGCATGGGCCTGACCCAGTTCCAGGAACAGGTCAACTACCAGCGCGCGCTCGAGGGCGAGCTGGCCCGGTCGATCCAGAGCCTGGGCGCCGTCAAGGCGGCGCGCGTGCACCTGGCGATCCCCAAGCCCAGCATCTTCATCCGCGAACAGAACCGCCCCACCGCGTCGGTGCTGGTGCAAACCTACCCCGGCCGCACGCTCGACCGCGGCCAGGTGGCCGGCATCGTGCACCTGGTGTCGTCGTCGGTGCCCGACCTGACGCCGGCCAACGTCAGCGTGGTCGACCAGACGGGCGGCCTCCTGTCGTCGGGCGACGGCCCCGCCGGGCTCGACGCCTCCCAGCTCGAATACCTGCGCTCGCTCGAGCAGCAGTACGTGCGCCGCATCTCCGACCTCCTGGCGCCGGTGGTGGGCGCGCAGAACCTGCGGGCCCAGGTCGCCATCGACCTGGACTTCAGCCGGCAGGAACAGACCGACGAAATCTACAAGCCCAACGACCCGGCCGGCGCCGCGGTGCGCAGCCGCCAGACCTCCGAAGCCACCGAACCCGGCACCGGCCAGGGCGGCGTGCCGGGTTCGCTGTCGAACACGCCGCCCGGCACGGCCACCGCCCCGTTCACCGGCAACGCCGCCACCAATCCCGCGGTTGGCGCCGCCACCGCGGCAACGGCCGGCCAGAGCGTGCGTCGCGCCGGCACCACCAACTACGAAGTCGACAAGACGGTGCGCTACATGAGCCAGCCGCTCGGCCGGATCCGGCGGCTGTCGGCGGCGGTGGTCGTCAACTACCGCACCGCCACCGTCAACGGCGCCCAGGTGCCGGTGCCGGTCGGCGCCGACGAACTGGCCCAGATCCGCTCGCTGGTAAGCGAGGCGGTCGGCTTCGACGACGCGCGCCGCGACTCGATCTCCGTCATCAGCGTGCCGTTCAACGACGCCGTCGTCGAAACCCCGCCCGAGCCGCCGTTCTGGCAGAAGCCGCAATTCGTCGCGATGGCCCGCGAAACCGGCATCGCACTGGTCATCGCGCTGGCCGTGCTGTACCTGATCATCGGCGTCATCCGGCCCGCCATCCGCCAGCTGACCGCGCCGCCGCCTCCGCCGCCCGCGCCCGCGCCGCCGCCGGTGTTCGCGCAGAAGCCGGACGAGCCGCCGGGCAGCGTCCCGCCCGAAGACGCGCTGGACCGCGTACGCCGCTTCGCGCGCGAGAATCCGCAGGTGGTCGCCACCGTGCTGCGCCAGTGGGTCAACGACGCCCAAACCGACGCCAAGCCGTCCTGAGCCATGCTGACGCCTCCTTTCACCACCGAACAAGGCGTGACCGACGGCGCCATCCTGCTGCTGTCGCTGGGCGAAGAAGAAGCCGCGCAAGTGCTCAAGTACCTGTCGCCGCGCGACGTGCAGCGGCTGGGCACGGCGATGGCCGGCATGCAGGGCGTCGGCCGCGACGCGATGGAATCGGTGCTCGCCCGCTTCCAGACCGACATTTCCAGCCATACCGGGCTGGGCGCCGACGCCGACAGCTATCTGCGCGCCGTGCTGACCAAGGCGCTGGGCACCGACAAGGCCGGCTTCCTGCTCGACCGCATCCTGCAGTCGGGCGACACCTCCGGCATCGAAAGCCTGAAGTGGATGGACGCCTCCGGCGTGGCCGAGCTGATCCGGCACGAACATCCGCAGATCATCGCGTCGATCCTGGTCCACCTGGAGGCCGACCAGGCCGCCGGGGTGCTGAACCTGCTGCCCGATCGCGTCCGCGCCGACGTCATGCTACGCATCGCCACCCTCGACGGCATCCAGCCGGCGGCGCTGCGCGAACTGAACGACGTGCTGCTCAAGGCCCTGTCGGGCAACGACCAGATCAAGCGGCGCAAGCTGGGCGGCATCAAGACCGCCGCCGACATCCTGAACTACGTGGGCACCACGTCGGAAACCCAGATCCTGGCCTCGGTGCGCCAGGTCGACGGCGACCTCGCGCAGCGCATCATCGACGAGATGTTCACCTTCGACAACCTGCTGGAGGCCGACGACCGCGGCCTGCAGCTGCTGTTGCGCGAAATCACGCCCGACTCGCTGGTGCTGGCGCTCAAGGGCGCCAGTTCGGAGCTGCGGGCCAAGGTGTTCCGCTGCATGCCGACCCGCGCCGCGCAGCAGCTGCGCGAAGACCTGGAAACGCGCGGCCCGGCCCGCATTTCCGAGGTCGAGGCGCAACAGAAGGAAATCCTGAAGGTCGCGCGCCGACTGGTGGAATCGGGCGACCTGGCGATCGGCGGCATGGGGGAAGACCAATATGTCTGACTCGCCGCGCCGCATCGTGCCGGCCGATCAGGCGCGGCACCTGCCCACCTGGACCTTGCCGCCGTTCGCCGAAGGCCACGCGCCGGGCGCGCGCCGCCGGCCGCTGACGGAAGCCGAGCACAAGGAAGCGGAATTGCAAGCGGCGCCGCCGGCCGAGGAAGTGCCGCCGGCGCCGCCCCCGCCGGCGGTCGACCCGCGCGAGGTCGAGCGGATCAAGGGCGCGGCCTTCGACGAAGGCTATGCGGCGGGCTACGACCAGGGCAGCGCGGCGGCGCGCAAGGAGGCCGGCCGCCTGCGTGCGCTGGCCGACGCCAGCGCGTCGGTGTTCGACGATTTCGAGAACCGGCTGGCGCCCCGGCTGCTGGACCTGGCGATCGCGATCGCGCGCCAGGTCGTGCGCCGCGAGCTCGGCTGCGACCGCACGGCGGTGCTGGCGGCGGTACGCGACGGCTTCGCGCAACTGACGGGCGGCGAGACCGGCCGCCGGCTGGCGCTGAACCCGGCCGACGTGCAACTGGTCACCGCCCACCTGGGCGACGAACTGGCGCTGGGCCAATGGCGGATCGTGGAAGACGAGCGGATCGAACCGGGCGGCTGCCGCATCGCCACCCGGCAGTCGGAAATCGACGCCACGCTGGCCACCCGCTGGCAGCGGACGCTGGCCGCGCTGGGCGCGGGCGACCAGGCCGAAGACGGCGCGACGGCATCGGCCACGGTCGGCGGCGGCACGGCCGCCTCGGCCGCAGCCGGCCACGCCGACACGCCGCACCCGGCCAACGGCACCGCCCCGCGCGGCACGGAGCCGTGCCATGGCTGACGCCTGCGGCCGCCTCGCCGACTACCTGGCCGGCTGCGCCGCCCGCGTGCGCGGCGCCGCGCCGCTGGGCGTGAGCGGCCGCCTGACGCGGGTGGCCGGGCTGGTCATGGAAGCGGTCGGCATGAAGCTGCCGGTGGGCAGCACCTGCCTGATCATGCAGGGCGGCACGGTGGCGGCCGAGGCCGAAGTGGTGGGCTTCAACGACGAACGCCTGTTCCTGATGCCCTCCACCGAAGTGCACGGCCTGACCGCCGGCGCCACCGTGATGCCACTGGAGCCGCCGCGCCGCCGCCCGCGCTACCGCGACCCGTCCGGCATCGATTTCTTCCCGGCCGAGGAAACCACCAAGCATCTGCCAGTGGGCGAGGCGCTGCTGGGCCGCGTGCTCGACGGCGCCGGCCGGCCGCTGGATGGCCTGGGCGCGCTGGCGCCCGCCGAGCGCGCGCCGCTGGCGGCGCGGCCGGTCAACCCGATCGAGCGCCAGCCGATCGAACGCCCGCTCGACGTGGGCGTGCGCGCCATCAACGCCATGCTGACGGTAGGCCGCGGCCAACGCATGGGCCTGTTCGCCGGCTCCGGCGTCGGCAAAAGCGTGCTGCTGGGCATGATGGCCCGCTACACCGAGGCCGACGTCACGGTGGTGGGCCTGATCGGCGAACGCGGCCGCGAGGTCAAGGAATTCATCGACCAGATCCTCGGTCCCGAGGGCCTGGCGCGCTCCGTGGTGGTGGCCGCCCCGGCCGATTCGGCGCCGCTGATGCGGCTGCAAGGCGCGGCCTACGCCACCGTGCTGGCCGAGCACTTCCGCGACCGCGGCCGCAACGTGCTGCTGATCATGGATTCGCTCACCCGCTACGCGATGGCGCAGCGCGAGATCGCGCTGGCCATCGGCGAACCGCCCGCCACCAAGGGCTATCCGCCGTCGGTGTTCGCCCGCCTGCCGGCGCTGGTGGAGCGGGCCGGCAACGGCACCCGCGGCAAGGGCTCGATCACGGCCTTCTACACCGTGCTGACCGAAGGCGACGACCAGCAGGACCCGATCGCCGACTCGGCGCGCGCCATCCTCGACGGCCACATCGTGCTGAACCGCGCGCTGGCCGACGCCGGCCACTACCCCGCGATCGACATCGAGCAATCGATCTCGCGCGCAATGCACAACATCACCGACCCGGCGCAGCAGCGCGGCGCCCGCACCGTCAAGAAACTGTTCTCGCGCTACCAGCGCTCGCGCGACCTGATCCAGGTGGGCGCCTACGTGCCGGGCACCGACCCCGAACTGGACCGCGCCATCGCCGCCCACGAGGGCATCTCGCAATTCCTGCAACAGGACATGCACGCGCGCGCCGCGATGGACGACAGCCGCGCGCAATTGGCCGACCTCGCCGCCCGCTACGGCGGCCTGCACTAGATAGCCCGGACACGACGCCATGGCAGACTCGGCAACCCTGCACTCCCTGATCGAACTGGCCGACGCCCGCAAGCAGAAGGCCGGCCAGGCCTTCGCCCAGGCCGCCGCGGCGCACGCCCAGGCGCGCGAACGGCTGGTGCTGATCCAGAACTACCGCAGCGAATACGAGACCCGGCTGCGCGAACAGGCGGGCACCGGCATCGACGGCACGCGGGTGGTCAACTACGCGCGCTTCATCCAGCAATTGTCGGATGCCCTGGAACAGCAGCAGCGCGAGGTCGAGCGCTGCGCCCGGCACCTGCAGGCCATGCGCGAAGACTTCTTCGCCGAAGAGCGCAAGCTCAAGTCATTCGAAATCCTGGCCGAGCGCGAACAGCAGCGCGTGGCCGGCGCCGAAGCCCGGCGCGTCCAGAAACAGATCGATGAGTTCGCGAACCGCAAGAGCTTCGGTTCGCCGACGGGATTCATGCCATGACAGCCACGCCCATTCTGCCCGCGGCCCCGGCCGCGTCCACGCCCGCCTCCGCACCGGCAAACGCCCGTGGCGCCGATGCCAGCGGCGGGCCGAGTTTCGACGACGCGCTGAAAAACGCCGGCCAGCCGCCCGCGGCCCATGACCGCAGCGGCGCGCCCGATGGCCAGAAGGCCGGCGCCGGGCATGCCGATGCCGCCGACGGCGCCGATGGCGCCAAGAAGGCCGGCGATACGGACAAAGCCGACGCCGCCACGGCCGAAGATGCCGCGGCCGACGCCTCCTCCATGCCCTGGCTGGACCAGTGGGCCGCCTACGCCACGCCCACAACGGCAGCCGATGCCGCGCAGAACACCGATGGCGCCAGCGCCGGGACGGTTGACGACGCCAGCGCCGTGACCGACGCCCTGGCCGGCGGCGCATCGCGCCGCGGGGCCGGCAATGCGCCGCCGGCGGCGGCCGGCGCGCTGCAGCTCGACGACCAGGCGGCGGGCAACCGCCCCGGCGCCGATCCGGCCGGCTCCGGCCGCGTCGATGCGGCGGCCGACGGCGCGGGAGCCGGCGCCAGGAATGGCGCCGACCTGGCGCCCGCCTCGTTCGCCGATGTCCTGCGCCGCGACGACGGCCCGGCCGGCGCGGCGGCACACGCGGCCGCCTCGACCCCGGACGCGCTGGCGGCGGCCGGCGCCCTGCCGCCCGCGGCCGAATCCGCCGCGCGCGCGCCGGCCCCCGCCACCGTGCCGGGCCCGGCCGCCACGCTGCACGGCCCCGCGCTGCAAGCGCGGCTGGACGACGCGCTGCGCTGGATGGCCGGCAACGGCGTGCAGCACGCGCAGATCCGGGTCGAACCCGACGCGCTGGGGCCGATCACCGTCCATCTGCGCATCGAAGGCGACGTCGCCAACGTGGCCTTCACCAGCGCCCACGAAACCACGCGTCACGCGCTGGAAGCGTCGCTTCCGGGCCTGCGCGACGCGCTGGCCGCCGGCGGCCTGAGCCTGGGCCAGGCCAGCGTCGGCGCCGAACGCCACCCGCAGGGCTCGGCGGCCGATTCGTCGGCCGACCGCCAGGCGGGCCAGCGGCAACCCGACGACGCCGACGCGCAACGCGCCGGCATCGTCTCCGGCACGTCGGCGGCGCCTCCGGTCGCGCGGCCTGCCGCGCAGCGGGGCGGCGGCCTGCTGAGCCTCTATGCCTGACGACCCGGCGCCGATTATCCGCCGCTTTCCCCGGCTGTTCGCGCCTTCGGCCGAGCCGCCGTCGCTGATAATCGGGCGTGGGGATTCACTTTCTTCAAATTCCGTACCGGAGACGCATTACATGGCTCAGGCCAACGAGCGCGCCCAGCGCAGACGCCTAAGAACACCGTTTATTGTCCTGGGCGCACTACTGCTGCTGATCGCCATCGCCGCGGCCGCGGCCTATATGTTGATCCGCAATTCCCAGCTGGCCATCCTGGACGGCTACGGCAAGCCGGCCGCCGGCATGGCCGCCGACGGCGCGCCATCGATGGCCGGCACGGCGGGCTCGCTCGGCGGCGCCGACAGCGCGTCCGCCGAAGCCGGCGATCCCGCCACCCACACCTTCGTGACGCTCGACATCTTCACCGTCAACCTGGCCGACCGCGACCGCGAACGCTTCGCCCAGGTGGGCGTGGTGATCGAACTCAGCGACAAGGCCCTCAAGGCGTTCAAACCCATCACGCCGGTGGTGCGCAGCGACATCCTGCTGCTGCTCAGCTCCAAGTCGGCCGCCGAGCTGCTGACGCTGGAAGGCAAGCAGAAGATCCTGCGGGAAATCGTGGCCATCACCCGCAAGTACATCGCGCCCGAACGGCGCAATGAAGTCTATGGCGCCCATTTCGCCAGTTTCGTCATTCAATAGCCCGGTGCCGGCTGTCGCCGGCGCAACGGCCCCATCCCTCGCTACGACAACGCGGAGCATCGGACATGGCGGGTGAATTCCTTTCCCAGGACGAAGTTGACGCCCTGCTGCGGGGCGTCACCGGCGAGCAGGAAGAACGGCCCGACGACCAGGAGCCCAAGGGCGGCATCCGCCCCTACAACCTGGCCAAGCAGGAGCGCATCGTCCGCGGCCGCATGCCGTCGCTGGAAATCATCCACGAACGCTTCGGCCGCCTGCTGCGCGCGGGCCTGTTCAACTTCATGCGGCGCAACCCGGAAGTCTCGGCCGGCCCGGTGCGGCTGGTGAAATACAGCGAATTCCTGCGCAACATCGTGGTGCCCACCAACCTGAACATCGTGTCGCTGAAGCCGCTGCGCGGCAACGCGCTGTTCATCTTCGAGCCGCGCCTGGTGTTCGCGGTGATCGACAACCTGTTCGGCGGCGACGGCCGCTACCACACCCGCGTCGAAGGCCGCGACTTCACCATGACCGAGCAGCGCATCATCCAGCGCATGCTGGGCGTGGTGCTCGACGACTACGCCCGCGCCTGGGCCGCCGTGTATCCGATGCAGTTCGAGTACCAGCGCGCCGAGATGCACACGCAGTTCGCCAACATCGCCACGCCGTCGGAAATCGTCGTGTGCGCGACGTTCTCGATCGAGTTCGGCTCGTCCGGCGGCGACCTGCACATCTGCTTCCCGTATGCGTCGGTGGAGCCGATCCGCGACGTGCTGTACAGCCCCGTGCAAGGCGACCAGATGGAGCCCGACAAACGCTGGCTGCGCATGCTGTCCAAGCAGATCCAGCTGGCCGACGTGGAGATGGTGGTCAACCTGGCCGAAACCGAACTGCTGATGCGCGACCTGCTCAACATGCAGGTAGGCGACGTGATCCCGCTCGACATCGCGCCCACCGTGCCGGCCTATGTGGACGGCGTTCCTATCTTCGACTGCAAGGTCGGCGTCAGCAACGGCCAGTACGCGGTGCGCATCGGCAAGGTGCTGGCCACCCTGCAATCGGAAAACAACCTCGGAGATGATCATGGCAACTGACCCGCAGGCCCCCGCGGGCGCCGACGAAGACTGGGCGGCCGCCATGGCCGAGCAGCAGCAGGCGGCCCGCCCGGCCGACGAACTGTTCGAAGAGTTCTCCAAGCCGGGCCCCACTACCCAGACGGCGAACGACATCGAAATCATCATGGACATCCCGGTGACGCTCACCGTGGAACTGGGCCGCACCCGCATCCCGATCAAGCAGATCCTGCAGCTGGCTCAGGGCTCGGTGGTGGAGCTGGACGGCCTGGCGGGCGAGCCGATGGACGTGATGGTCAACGGCTGCCTGATCGCGCAGGGCGAAGTGGTGGTGGTCAACGACAAGTTCGGCATCCGCCTGACCGACATCGTCACGCCGTCGGAACGGCTGCGCAAGCTCAACCGCTGATCGCCGTGGCCCCCACCGCTTCCTACCTGCAGACCGTGCTCGCGCTGGCCGCCGTGCTGGCGCTGATCGGCGTACTGGCCTGGCTGGCGCGGCGCATGCGGCTGCCGCATGCCGGCGGCGCCAGCCCCTTGGCGCTGCGCGGGCAATTGATGGTCGGCCCGCGCGAACGCGTGGTGCTGGTCGAGGTGGGCGAACACTGGATCGTGGCCGGCGTGGCGCAGGGCAGCGTGCAACCGCTGGCGGTGCTGCCGCGGCAGGAACAGCCTGTCGCGCCGGCACCGGCCGGCAATGCCATGGATTTCGGCACGCTGCTGGCGCGGCTGCGGCCCGGCGGCGCGAACGACAACGCTCCCCGATGAAACGCAGTTCCCTTTCCACCGCCGCCCGCGCGGCCGCCCTGCTCGCCCTTTTCCTGCTGCCCGCCGGCCTCGCGCTGGCCCAGCAATCGGTGCTGCCGGCACTCACCAGCCGCCCCGGCGCCGACGGCAGCACCACCTGGTCGCTGTCGCTGCAGACCCTGGTGGTGCTGACCGCGCTCAGCTTCCTGCCGGCGGTGCTGCTGATGATGACCGGCTTCACCCGCATCATCATCGTGCTGTCGCTGCTGCGCAGCGCGCTGGGCCTGCAAAGCTCGCCGCCCAACCAGGTGCTGATCGGCCTGGCGCTGTTCATGACCTTCTTCATCATGGCGCCCACCTTCGACCGCATCTACGCCGACGCCTACCAGCCGCTGGACCGCAACGAGATCGACTTCCCGCAGGCGCTGGACCGCGCGCAGGCGCCGCTCAAGGCCTTCATGCTCAAGCAGACGCGCGAGACCGACCTCGCGCTGTTCGTGCGGCTGGCCCGCATCGGGCCGGTGTCCGAGGCGGCGCAGCTGCCGCTGCGGGTGGTGGTGCCGGCCTTCGTCACCAGCGAGCTGAAAACCGCGTTCCAGATCGGCTTCATGGTGTTTCTGCCCTTTCTGGTCATCGACATGGTGGTTTCCAGCGTGCTGATGTCGATGGGCATGATGATGCTGTCGCCGGTGCTGATTTCCTTGCCGTTCAAGCTGATGCTGTTCGTGCTGGCCGACGGCTGGAACCTGCTGATCGGCAGCCTGGTGGCCAGCTTCGGCTCCTGACCCATCCCTTTCCCGTACGCGCATGAACGATACCGCAGGCATTCTCACCCTGGCCCAGCAGGCCGTGCAGGTCGCGCTGTACCTGGCCGCCCCGCTGCTGCTGGCCGCGCTGGCCGTCGGCCTGGTGGTCAGCGTGCTGCAGGCCGCCACCCAGATCAACGAAATGACGCTGTCGTTCGTGCCCAAGCTGCTGGCGATCTTCGCCGCCGCGCTGATCGCCGGCCCGTGGATGCTGTCGATCGCCACCGACTACATCCGGCGCGTGCTGACCAACATTCCCTTCATGCTGGGCTAGCGGCCCGGCCATGGTCAGCTTCACCGACGCCCAGGTCTACGCCGCGCTGGCGTCCTGGCTGTGGCCTTTCGTGCGCGTGCTGGCGCTGATCCAGACCGCGCCGTTCTTCGGCCACCGCGCGGTGCCGCAGCGCGCCAAGGTGGGGCTGGCGCTGCTGATATCGGGACTGCTGGCGCCCGCGGCGGCGGCGCCGCCGGTCGACGCCTTCTCGGCCACAGGACTGCTGTTGCTGCTGCAGCAGATCATCGTAGGCGCCTCGCTCGGCTTCGGGCTGCGCGCCGTGTTCTCGGCCTTCGAACTGGCCGGCGACCTGATCGGCATGCAGATGGGGCTGGGCTTCGCCTCCTTCCTCGACCCGCAGCGCGGCCAGCCGTCGCCGCTGCTGGCCACCTTCCTGATGCTGCTCGCGCTGCTGGTCTTCATATCCACCGACGGCCACCTCGTGCTGTTGATGACGCTGGGCGAGAGCTTCGAGGTGATCCCGATCGCGCCGGCGCCGCTGCAAGGCCTGGACTGGATGCGGCTGGCCGGGCTGGGCGCGATCGTGTTCTCCGCCGGGCTGCAGATCGCGCTGCCGGTGGCGGCGGCGGTGCTGTCCCTGAACGTCGCGCTCGGCTTCGTCTCGCGCAGCGCGCCGCAGCTCAATGTGTTCAACCTCGGCTTCGCGATCACGCTGCTGGCCGGCATGCTGCTGCTGTGGATGACGCTGGGGGTGCTGGCCGGGCCGGTGGAGCGGGTGGTGGGCATTCCGGTGCCTTATTTCAAGGCGTCGGTGGTGCGGTAGAGCTGGTGCGATGGGGCTTGCCGGCGGGCGGCTCCATCCTTACAATTTATAGGAAAGTAAGGAGACAGGCATGTCGGAATCCACGCTTACGGCCAAAGGCCAGACCACGGTTCCCGCTTCCGTGCGGGAAGCGCTCGGGGCTGCGCCCGGAACGCGCCTGGTGTGGCATGTTGCGCCCGACGGCAGCATCCTGGTACGGGCCAAGACGAAATCCATACTCGATCTGGCCGGCACGCTCACGCCCCCCGCCGGCCGGCATGTTCCGGTGGAAGAAATGAATGCCTGGCGCCGCTGATGGCGGCGCTCGACACCAACGTGCTCGTGCGCTATCTGGTACGGGACGACCCGCGGCAGGAACAGCGGGCCCGCACGCTGATCGGGCGGTGCGTGGCCGCCGGGGAAAGCCTGTTCGTGCCCATCACGGTGGCGCTTGAATTGGAGTGGGTGCTGCGTTCGAGATTCGGTTTTCAGAAAGGCGACATCGCCGCGACGTTCTCGGCGCTGTTGTCGACGTCCGAATTGCAATTCGAATCCGAAACCGGCCTTGAAATCGCGCTCGCTTACTTCAAGGACGGTACGGCCGATTTTTCCGACTGCATGCATATCGCCCTTGCGGGAATGTCCGGGCACGGCCCGTTCTGGACTTTCGACAGGGCTGCCTCCAGGCTCGATGGCGCGAAGCTGATCGGCTGATCCGGCACCCGCTGCGCAGACCGGAAAATCCGGTCTGCGCAGGGCTTCATAGCCCCAGCTGCCGCCGTTCTTCGGGCGTCAGCGTGGACTTGTCGACCACCTTCACCAAGCCGTCCGGCCGGTAGGCGGAAGGGTCGCGGCCGGCCGCGGGCGTGGGGGCGGGGGGCGCGGCGTCGTTGCCGAAGCCGAGCACGCGCACGGTAAAGATCGACGGCAGGGCCTGGCGCGCGGCGGCGCGCTCCTGCCGCACCACGTCCTGTGCCGCCACCGTCGCCTGCGAGGCCGCCGCGCTGGCGCTGGTCAGCGCCGCCACGTTCACCATCGCCACCACCGGCAGGCCGGTGGACTTGCCCTGCACCTGGATGTTGGCGGCGTTGACCACCTGCAGCGCGGCGATGTTCACGTTGCCCGAGACCCGGATGCCCGCTTCGCCCGCGTCGACCGTGCCCATGGGCGCGGTCAGGTCCACATCGCCCGGAGGCACCTCGGGGATCGGGTTGAGCGTGGCGATGCCGGCACCGGTCGAAGGCACCTGCGGCGACAGCGCGACATTGCCCAGGTCATCATAGGTGACCCTGGGCGGCGTATAGACCAGCGAAGTCTTGGCGCCTCGGCCCGCGTTGATATCGCCTTCGGCCGACCACACCTGGATGCCGCCGCCGAATGTCGTCATGATGCGCGACAGCCCGAGCAGCACACTGCCTTCGCTATACATCCGGATGCCGCCCGCGCCTTGAGTCAGCAGGCCGGCCGGCGACTGGGTCCTTCCCGTGTATGGGTCCGTACCCGACACCGGTGTCACTCCCTCCACGCCCACGATGGTCTGCCCGCCGGGCGTCAGCGTCTGGATGTCGCCGCCCTGGAGAGTGCGGATGCCGCCGTTGGCCTGGGTGCCCTGGAACAGCGTCAGGTCGCCGTCGCGTTCGATGGCATTGCCCTGCGCGTCGGTGGCCGGGAACAACGCGGCGATGGCGTCGCGGCCGCGCAGGTAGCTGCCGAAGCGCTTGCTGTCGGGGTCGTTGTACTCGCGTCCGCTGGCCAGAAGTTCCGCGTAATACACCTCGCGCACGAAGATGCGCTGCTGTTCGGCAGGCAGCGCCAAGAAGTAGGCCAGCAAGTCGGCAGAATCCCCTCCGGCGTAGCCGTAGCGGTCGACCAGCCACTGTCGGAGTTCCGCATCGTAGGTCTTGGCCACCTTGCCCGGCTGGCCGGCCAGCGGCAGATCGGGGTCTGCAAGCTTGGCCGAATCCAGGTACAACCGCGCAAAATCCGTGTAAGCGGTCGCGCCCTCGCCCGGCGCTCCGGCCCCCAGACCGGCCTGCACGGCGATGCTCGCCCCCGGCCGCGCATCGCCCGGCACCACAGGCCCCAGGCTGGCAAAGGTGGCCGCATGGCCCAGGTAGACGTCGCCGCCCGCCGAGACCTCCAGCGTGCCGGGGCCGACCACCGAAAAACCCTTGCTGGTGACGAAGAACATGTCGCCTTGCGCCGCCACCATCGAGACGTCGTCCGCGCTGCCGTGGGCGAACAGGCCGCCGCCGTCGATGATGTCGCCGCCGGCCAGCATGCGAACCGGCTTGGACGCCCAGTAGTAGGTGCCCGTAACGGCATTGGTGTTGGGATCCCGCACGTCCCGGCTGCCGCCGATCTGCACGTTCTGCAGGTCGCCCGTCACGGCATAGATGTGCGAAACCACGCCATCGCCCTCCATGCTGCCGTCGCTCAGCGTCTCGGGCCCGAACATGAAGGGCGTGCCGCCCTGGCCGCGGTACCGGCCCGGGCCCGACTCGTAGAAGGTCGAGTACACCACCATGTTCGTGGTGCTGTCGCTCCCCGACCCGGCATTGGCCGACCAGTAATTGGAAGCCAGCACGGTCGCACTATCGAAATCCCCGGGCGCCACCATCCGCCATGCCGGCGCCAGCGGCGTGGCGATGGCGCCGGCTGCCACGCCCAGGGGGCCGAACGGCAGGCTGAGATTCTGATAGCTGTTGGCCGACACGCCGGAAACGCGGTCGCGGGCCAGCAGGTCGAGGTGGCCGTTGGGCGACGGCAGCAGATAGGCGCCGTCGCCGCCGGGGGCGTAGTAAATGCTGCCGCCGGGCGCTGTCACGCTCAGCACGGACGGCAGGAAGGCCGTCACGCTCTGGACCGAGGCGCCGGGCAGCCCCCCCATCGGCGCGGCATTGCCGCCGGCCGAGAACAGATCGAGGGCGGTGGCGTCCGACCACAGCGTGAACCAGGTGGCCGTCGAACCGCTGGCTCCGCCGACGGCGGCTGCGGTGTCCAGGCGCGATTCGCTGCGGCCCGGGTCGATCACGTTACCCATGGCCAAGTCGCCCAGCGTCTGCACGCCGACCGTGCCGTCGCCCGGCGCAAAGCTGGCGCCGGCGCGGCTGGCTGCGGCATAGGCGGTGTTCACGTCCAGCCCGCGCGGATCCTGCTGCTCGGCGACGCCGTAGTCGGTCAACTGCACCACCCCCACGGCGGCGGCGCGCAGCGTGGTGTCGCCGCGCAGGTCGTCGTACTGGCCGCCGTAGATGCGGCCGCCAGCCGTAACCGACAGGCTTCCGCCGCCGGTCTGCACCACCTCGCCACCGATCACGCGGCCGCTGCCGCCCACGGCCACCACGATGTTGCCCTGCGTGTTGCCGTCGTCCACGCCGATGTCGCCGCCAGCGCGCACCACGACGTTGCCGCCGCCCAGCGCGCCCAGGCCCGCATAGCTCGCCAAGCCCACGGCGGCGCCGCCGCTCAGCTTGGCCGTGCCGTCGAGCACATAGGTACCGAAGTTGATGCCCCAGGCCGTGGCCTGGCCCAGTTCGGCCCCGCCCTGACGCAGCAGCCACGAACCCACCATCTCGGCGTTGGGATCCTGGTAGCCGGTGATGCCGCCGCCGACCGCCAGCGTGAAATCGCCCCCGCCAGTGGGATACCAGATGCGCTGGCCGAGGGTGGCTTCGTAGCCCTCGCGCGACGGCACCTTGCCACTGAGCAGCGTGCCGTCGTCCTGTACCTCGCGCGGCGCGTTCCAGGCCGTGCCCGCGCCGGTGCCGTCCACTGCCGTGCCCGCGGTATAGACGCCGTAGGGCGACAACTGCGTGTAGTCGCCGGCGGCGTACAGCTCCAGGTCGCCGGTGCCGGTGCGCAGCACGCTGACGCCGGTGTCCGGGGTGCCCAGGCCGTGGGTGCTGGTGTTCACCTGGAAGGGATCGTTCAGCACCAGGTCGCCGCCGGAGCCACCCGCCGAAGCGGCGGCCCGCACCGCGCGGGTGTCGGCGCTGGTCAGGTCGGCGCCGGCCACCAGGCGCATCGACCATGACTGCATCCCGGGCGCCAGCATCGGCGCGATGGCCCAGATCGGGCGCGAGCCGACGATGCCGCTGAGGTTGGTGACCGTGGTGCCGGCAGGAATGGCGTCGCCCGCCTGCAGGCTCACCGCGGCCGTGAGCGCATAACTGGCCGTCGCCGGCCGCGCCAGCAGGGCCACCGGCGTGCCGCGCGGGATCGTCATCGCCTGGACGCTCAGTCCCGCGGCCGGCTGGCCGATCTGCAGGTTGCCGGCCTTGACGATGGTGCCGCTGGGCAACGTGGTGCCGGTGATGGCCGACAGCGGCGTGCCCTTGGGATAGACCGTGCCGTTGGGCAGGATGATGTCGCCACCCAGCACCTGGTTCGGATTGGTGCTGGCGTTCTTGTTCACCAGGTTGGCGCCGCCGAGCGTAACGTCGAAGGGCAGCGGCACGTCGGTCCGGGGATACAGCCTTGCCACGCCTGACAGCGGCAGGTCGAAGCCCAGCTCGGCCGAGGTCGGCAACTGGGTGCCGCTGGCCAGGATCTCGCCACCGGTGGCGGCATACGCCGTGGCCAGCGTCTGGTTCGCCATGATGACGCCCAGGATCGTGCCATCCGGCGAATCGACCGGCTGGCCGAAGCCGTCGTTGACGCTGCCGTTCACGTGCAGGTCGCCGCCGGCGCGCAGCACCAGCACGCCCGGCTCGCCTGAACCGCGCAGCGCCGGGTCGGCTCCCGGCCCATATCGGTAGCCCGACAGGTCCAGATCGCCCCGGGTGGTCAGGTCGCCCGTGCTGGCGATCTCCACGCCGGGACGCAGGTGGAAGGCATCGCCGTAGGCTTTCAGCCCCGCCAGGCGGCCCTGCAAGCTGACATTGCTCCAGGCCGCGTCGATGAACTGCGTGTTGCGCGCGTCGATCTGCTTGAGCCCCACCACGCCGTCGGCGCCCACCGGGCTGCCCGCCGCGTCGCCGTTGTCCTGCGTCACGGTTCCGTCGGCGTCCGTGGGCGAGTAGGTCCAGAAGCCATCGACGGCAATGCTGGCCGCACCCCGGACCGTCAGGGGGCCGGCCGCGTCGATGGCGATGTCGCCGCCCGCCTCGGTCAGGCGCGGCGCGTTGATGTCGATCTGGCCGCGGGCCACGCCGTCGGGCGTGGTGAGGTCGAGCGTCGCGCCAGACGCCAGCCGCACCGTGCCGCCCTTGGAGACCAGCACGATCCGCCCGCGGTTGGATGCGTCGATCGGCGCGCCGTAGCTATCGACGGCCAGCGCATTGCCGTGCGCGTCCAGCACCGCGTTGCCGGTGAGCACCACGTCGTCGCGCGCCGACAGCACGATGTTGCCGGGCGTATTGCCCGACGCGTCGATCACGCCGTCGATGGTGATGCTGCCCGCATCGGCAGTGAGGCTCACCTGCCGTGCCGTCACGGGGCCGGCCACCGTCAGGCCCCCCTGTTTGACATCGAAGCTGCGCGCGCCATGGAAGCCGGCGGCGTCGAGCCGGCCGTTCAGCGCCGTGAAGCCGGCGGCGTCGATCATGCGCGTCGTCATGCCGAATCGGCCGTCATCGTAGCCGTCGCCGCCGTCCGCCAGCAGCGTGCCGCCCAGCGTGATCGCGCCTTCCGGGGCGTTCACCTGTAGCGAACCGCCCGCATTGCCGCCGGCCGATACGTCGATGCGCGAACCCGTCGCCTGCGCAATGTTGCCGTGCCCGCTGGCCAGCGACACGTCGCCGCCCCAGCTGTATTTGGTCACGTCGAAGAAGGCGATGGCGCGGCCGGCCAAGTCCAGCTGCGCGCCGTCGCCCAGCGCGACGTCGCCGTCGGCCTGGACCGCCAGCTTGCCGCTCGGCAACGCCACCGCAGTGTCAAGGCTCACCGATTGCCCGGCCAGCGTAATCGAGGCGCCCAGTTCATCGACGGTCCGGATGTCGGCGGATGCTGCTCCATCGGGTGCCGTCACCGTCAGCGCGCCGCCAGCCGTGTAGGTCATGGCCGAACCGCCCAGGCCCGTCAGCAGCGGCGTCGCGATGGCCAGGTCGCCGCCGCTACGGCTGCCGTCGCCGGCCTGCGTGCCGCCTGCGGTGAGCGTACCCAGGTGATTGGCGGTCACGCGGTCGGCCGCCCGGATCTGCACGCCGGCAAAGCCCAACGCCAAGCGGTCCAGCGCCGCCTGGCTTTGCGGCTGGCTCAGATCGTCGTAGCCGAAGGTGACCGTGTCGGCATCGATCTCCAGCCGGCCCGTGCCGGTGCCCGGCCCACCCGGCCGCACCGTGGCCGGCGCCTGGCTGGCGTAGGGGCTGGCAGAGGTGCCGGCGCCGGTGGAGATGCCGCCCCACAGGAAGTCGCGCGTGGCGATGCGCACCACGTCGGCATCGTCGCCCCAGCCGTAGAAGGCCGGCGTCTCGAAGACCATGCGCACCGGCGAATCGCCGGTGTCCAGCGTGGCGGAGCCATAGAAGTTGAAGGCGCCGCCAGCCGTCAGCGTCAGGCGCTCCAGCGCCGGCACGCCGGTATCCGGCGCCGGCCGCAGCAGCCGGTCCAGCACGTCCTGCGTCAGGTGCCAGCCCGGCTGCAGCGCGCCGGCCGCCCCGGCGGCCGCCAGGCTGTCGGCGGTTCCGATGTCGATCTGGTCTTGCGCCACCGTCAGATAGCGCGCGCCCAGGTTCACGTCGCCCAGGTCCAGGCTGCCCGGCGCCGCGAAGGCAATGGTCCCGTCCGTCAGCAGCGACGCGCCATCGCCCACGACAATGGTGCCTGTGTTCACCGACGGCAGGAAGTCCAGCCAGCCGTTGCCCACCGCCAGCACCGCCGGCTCGCTGCCGTTGGGCGAGGCCTTCAGGCCATTGGCATAGGCGTAGCCCAGCGTGGAATCGATCACATTGCCGCCGAAGCCGCGCGTATCGATCGTCGCGCCGCCCTCCACCGTAAGGGTATTGCCCACCAGGAAGACCTGGCCGGCCTTGAGCACCGCGCCGTCGCGCACGGTCACGCCGTTATGGCTCTGGCCTTCGCTGCCGAAATACAGCCGCGCGCTGTCGCCCAGGGTGCTGTTGCCGTCGAAATATCGCCATGCGCCGCCGATGGACAGCGACGATGCGCCGAACGCGTCCAGCGCGGCGTCCGTCAGCGACACCATGCCCTCGGCCGGCGCCGTATCGGCCGGCCGGATTTCGATCGGGGCGCCGCTGCCCACGATCATCGCGCCATCGATGCCCGTCACCTCGCTGGTGACGGCGCCGCCGAAGCGCACGGTGCCGGCGAAGTCGAGCGGGTCGGCCACCGCGTCGCTGGCGCCGAACTCCAGGTCGAGCAGCTTGCCGTCTTCCGGTAGGCGTGCGTGCACCGTGCCGAACTGTTCGGCCTGCGCCAGCAGGAACTGGGTGAAGGTGGTTTCGTTGTACTGCGCATAGTTGCGCACCACCGAACCCGGCGTCAGGATCACCTGCGTGGCCAGCGCGTCGCGCCGGCCGGTGCCGGCGGTGCCCTGCACCGCCGTGGTGGCCCACGAACCGTTGGGAATCGGCGCCACGTAGCTGGCCTGGCCCGGCGCCGCAGTGCCGCCCAGCTCCACCCGGAAGGCGCCCGGCATCAGCGCGAAGCTGGCCGGCAGCAGCGTGTAGGTACCCGCCGGCAGGCCCGGTACACCGTCGCCCACCGTGATCTGCCGGCCCACGGACGGGTCGCCTGCGCCCTTGTCGTTGTCGCGCAGCAGCGGCGCGTAGCCGGAGGCGTAGCCTGGCAGGATGGCGTACACCTGGTTGTCCGGGCGGCTGTAGGTATTGGCCGCCGGGTTGGCGTCGTACAGCGGCGCGGCCAGCACGTTGACCGAACCGCCACGGCCGGAGACGAAGCCCTCGCCCTGCAGCGTGCCGCCGCCCGAGAGGTCCACTACCGCCCCCGGCTCGCCGATCAGCTGCGCGGCGCCAATGCTGACGCCGGTGACGAGCACGTTGTTGTCGGCCACCTTGACACCGCTATTGTCGCCGCGCGTGACGAAGGTGTCGGCCAGGTTGTACTTCGTCGTCTCCCGGCCCACGGTGCCCACGCCGTCGTAGGTCACGCCGTCGACCGTGCCGCCAAAGGGCATGTCGAGCCCCGCGGCGCTCACCGAGGTGAGGCTGCCGCTGCGCAGGATGACCACCGGATCTGCCGGCACAGCGAAGAAGACCACGACGTCGTTGGTCCAGTCCGTGCCCAGACTGCCGCCCGTGGTATTGAGCGCTATCGTGCCCAGCGGGGCGCGCACCACGCCGCCTTGGTCGACCGTGCCGCCCACCAGCACCAGGTTGCCGAACGCCGAATACGGCACGTCGGGCACCGTGCCGGTGCTGGAGCGGATGATCAGTTCGCTGTCGGGATCCACCATGGCGCGGACGGGCGCGCTGCCCGGCGCGCCGGCGACGACGCGCATGCCCGCCATCAGCGCGCCATGGCTGCTGCTGGCGGGATAGACCTGGGCCGCGTCGACCTCCAGCCGGCCCGGCACCGCCAGGCCGCCGTCGCCCAGCCGCACGTCGCCGCGGCTGGCCAGGATGAGATCGGCAAAGCCGTCGAGCGCCACGTAGCCGCCACCGAACAGGCCGGTGCCCTGGATGGCATACGCGCCGGACAATACCTTGCCGTGGATATCGATCAGGCCGGCCGACAACGTCAGCGCGCTGGCGCCGCGCGGCGCCTGTCCGGGAAACACGCTGAACAGCCCGGGTGCGAAGCTGTCGGGATTGCCGCCGGGCCCGCCCCAGGCTCCTCCGTCCAGGCGGATGTAGGATGCGTCGATACGCGCCTGCGCATCGGGCGTGTCGTCGGCCACCGTCAGCAGGCCGCCTTTCAGATTCACGCTGCCGGCCAGGGCGAGATCCACATCGCCCTCGAAGCGGATGCCGTCCGGCGCGGAAAGCGTCAGCGATGAGAAGCCACCTGCTGCGATCTGGTCGACGCCGGCCATCGCCTGGCCGAACACCAGGGCGTCGTCGGCCTGGCCCGGCTGCAAAGCGGCAGCCAGCCCGCTCGGGCGGGCCTGCTGCACCAGCGTCACCTGGCGCAATCGGTTCATCGATTCGTCGATGTCGTCGCGAGTCTGCACATAGCTGCGGCCATCCAGGTACAGCGCGAGCGAGCCGCCCAACGCGGCATCGCCGCCAGCCGCAGCACGTAACGTGCCGTCGAGCACGATGCCGCTGTTGGAATGCAGCTCGATGATGCCGCCATCGCTGACCAGCGTGATGGGTTGGCCCGGATCCGCTGCGCCGCCGCCGGCAAGGGAATCGACCATGGCAGCGGAGCCAGAGGCGTCCAGCAGCGCGCCGGGACGGACGATGACGCTGCCGTCGCTGGGCGCCACGATGATCGAGCCGCCCGCCGGAACGACGCCATAGCGGCGGCCCTGGGCGTCACGGGCCACATAGGCCCGCGCGGCGGCATCCAGCACCGCCTGGCTGCCTATCCATACCGACAGGGCGGGCGTGTAGTGCTGGCCATCGGGATTTTCTGGCATGGCCGCCAGGCGAATCGCGCCTCCCCAGGCATCGAGGCGGCCGTCGATGGTCATCTGCCCGTCGCTGTGCAGATCGATGGACTGGCCGGGATCGACCCGGATCGATGCGCCGTGTCCGATCGTCATCGGCGCCAGGCCGGCAGCGAACCGCGAGCCTGACGACAGCGCCAGGCTGGCGCCGGCGCGCTGGGTCAGCACGCTGTTCTTCGGGTCTTCCTGGTACAGCGGCGGCGTCCAGACCTGCAGGATGGCGGTGGGGTCGCTGCCGGTCGGCACGGTGTGCGCCGCGGCCAGGTCGGGCCGCAGCACCGGCATCACGACCGCCACATCTACGCCGTCGCCTACGGCAATGCCGCCGTGGGCGCTGACCGTATAGCCGGCGAAGCCGGTCTTGAAGAGGAAGGGAGACAGCGCGACGGACCCAGGCGACGCATCGGCGCCTGCTTCGCTGTCGGCGGACGCCTGGCCGTTGCCGTTGCCATCGCCGCTGCCGAGGGGCGAACCCGCGCCGTTACCGATATCGATGGCGGACCCGGATTCGAGCCGCAGCGTGCCGCCGCCCTTCACGCCGTAGCCGCGCAATGCGCCGTCCAGCGCCAGCACGCCGTCGCGCTGGCCATCGGTTTCGCTGGCGACGTAGCCGGCCGCCACGGTCACGTCGCCGCCGCTGCCGCCGTCGACAGCGCCGTCGCTGCGCATGGCCGCGCCGGACGATACGTCGATCGTCGTGTCGGCGCCGATGGCGACGAAGCCGGCACTGCGGATGTCGACGCTGCCGCCATCCATGAAAGGCAACGCATGGCCGTCGTCCGCATCCAGCGCGAAGTTGCTCCACAGGCCGCTGGCGTCCAGCACGGCGCCGCCGTCCACCGTCACGGCGGCGCTGCCGTCGGCCGCGAACAGCGCCGTGTCGATCGTCTTGCCCGTCGACGCCGTCTGCGCCAGCACGTTGCCCAGCGCGATGCTGCCGCCGTGCGCGGTCAGGCCGGCGCGCACCGACACCCGCGGCGCGTGGAGGGCGATCGTGCCGCCCGGCATCACGGCCATTGCGCCGTCGACTTCCACGCTTTCGCTGCCGGCCGCCAGGATCGAGCCCAGCCCCAGGCCGCTCAGGTAATCGCTGTCCAGGTACAGCACGGAGACATCGGCAGTGGCCGGGCCGTCGCCCCCGGCGGCTGCCGCATCGCCGCCAGGGCCGGCTGCGCCCGCGTCGCCGGCTGCGGCGCCAACGATAGCCGGCGGGCCGAACACGATCGACGCGACCGTCGGCGTCAGGTTGTGGAACACGCCCGTGGGGCCGATATCCGCGTCGGTGTTGTAGGCCGTCTGGTAGGCGCCCAGGATCAGCGCCGCGCCACGCGCCGCCGCCGTCTGCGACTGGTTGTAGCCGTCCAGCGATGCGTCGGCCTTCTGCACCTGCCGCGGGCCTTGGTAGGTATCGGCCACCACGTCGCCGGACAGGTCCGCTTCTCGTGTCGAAACGATCAGTCGTCCGGCGTCGCGGCCGACCGTGTAGCCGTTCTCCAGCCGGCGCGTCTTGCCGATCAGCGGGCTGTAGAAGTACGAGGTCGCGCTGTCGCCCCAGCGGGCGTGGGTGTCCTCGAAGCCTTTGTACAGCCCGGCGTAGGCCACGTCGGCCCGCGCATTGCCCAGTTCGTACAGCCGGCCGTCCGTGCCTTTCATCCAGCTCTGGTTGATGTAGCCCGTCTGCACGTCCAGCGTGCCGCCCGACAGGTTGATGCGCGAGCCCGCCAGCGTGTCGACCGCGTTGCCGGCGAAGGCCACGCTGCCGCCCTGCGCCGCCCATTCGCCGATCGAATGGCCCGACAGGTCCAGGTAGCCGCCCACCTCCAGCAGCCCGCCGGCGGTGTACCAGCGATCCGAGGTGTAGCCGCCGGTGCCGGCCGGCACGTGGATCAGCGTGCGGCGGTCCACCCATACGTCGCTGTTGTTCAGGTTCTTCGTGTCGCGATTCAACGGCGCGTCGCGCTGCTCGTTGCCCTGGACGTTGATTTCCACGTTGTTCGACGACATCGCCACCGCGACGCCCACCGCGCCCGACACGTCGATGGTCGCGCCATCGGAGACCGTTGTGCGGCCGATGGCGGCGGCGTTGCCCGAATCCGCGCCGGCACCGGCGCCGGTGCCGTTTCCGGCGCTGACCGCCACCTGCCCGCCGGTGGCCACCGTGGCCGAGCCTCCCGCGAAGTCCACCGCGCCGCCGGCCACGATCTCCACCCGCGACAGGTCCGCCCGGTCGTCCAGCTTCGACAGGTTGTCGAACACGTCCTGGCTGGCCGTGCGCCGCGCCTGGTCGTTCCCCGCCGAGTCCCGGATCAGCGTCTGCCGCTGGCTGTCGAGCGCGGTGCTGCCGTCGTCCTGCAGCAGGATCGCGTTCAACGCGTTGGCCTTGATCGTGACGGTGCCGGCCGTGTCCGACACCGGCGTCGACAGGTGAATCGTGCCCCGGTTGTTCACCGTCGTCGTCGACAGCGCCACCCCGTCCTGCACGACTTCATGGCCGGTCAGCGTGATGTCGCCTTCGGACGATTGCAGCAGGCCGCGGTTGGCCACGCGGCCTGCCGCGACACCGTCGGCGTGGGCAGCCGCAGCGTCCGCCCCCGCCACCACTTCGTTGCCGCGCGTGGTCGAGGTCTGGTTCGCATCGGTGCCCTGCCCCGGGCGCACGATGAAGAAGTCGCCCGCGGCAAGCTGCGACTGGCCCTTGGGCGTGGTGATCGTGCCGGCATTCTCTACCTCCGCGCCCAGCAGCAGCGCATAGCCGCCGCCCTGCGTCACGCTGCCCGGCGCGGCCGTCCGGATTTGCGCGCCGGCCTCCACCAGCAGCTTGCCCGATGCATCGGTGAACGATGGCTGGTAGCTGCCGCTGGCCTGCAGGCTATAGATGCCGCGGTCGGCGAACTGCTCGTCCGCGATCGCCGCCGCGGCGGCCACGAGGTTGCGCGTGTCCACCTGCGACGAACCGCCGAACACGATGCCGTTGCGGTTGGCGATCAGCACCGTGCCGTCGGCATGGATCTGGCCCAGGATCTGCGAAGGCCGCATCCGCGGGTCGTTGACCCGGTTCAGCACGGCCCAGCCGGTCTGCGCGGTGCGCGTGCCGTCGGCCGCATACGTGGCCTGGTCGAAGTCCACCGTGGTGTTCCTGCCGACGTTGAAGGTCTCCCAGTTCAGGATCGCCTTGTCGGCCATCTGTCCGACCGTCACCACCGTGCGGCCATCGATGACCTTCTGGCTGCTGTTGTCCAGCGGCTTCGCGTTGAGCCAGCCCGCCGTCAGGCTGCCGGTGTCGACCTTCAGGCCGCCGTCGGCCAGGCCGTCGGGCACGCCGTCGTCGCCGTTGGCCAGGGCCTTCGCGTGCGCCTCGGCCTGCGCCGCCTGCTGCGCGGCGATCGCCCGTGCGGCCAGGTTGAGGTTGTTGATCGAGGTCTGCAGCGTCTGCCGCGCCGCCGCCGATTGCTGCCCGGGATTGGTCAGCAGGCTGGCCGGCGTGCCGTTGGGCAGCCTGCCGGTCTGCGTCGCCGTGTTGTGTACGGCACCCTTGCCCGAGAACCAGCCCGAGCTGAACGCGCGCTGCGCATGCGCGGACGGGGCGGCCCCTGCCAGCACCAGCGCGGCGATCGCCGAAGCGACCGGCGTGGGCCGGAAGGCCGGACGGAAAGCGGAGCCGGAGAAACGAACGGCGCGCCGGCGCGCGAACGGCCGGAACGAGGACAGAAGCGGGGCGGACACGGACATGTCGGGTCGAATCCTGAGGAAAGGGATCTGGCACGGCGCGCCCGGGGGCGCGTTACATGTCCGTATAGACGCAGGCGAAAAAAAATGTGGAACAGAAAACCACGTGAAATTTTCGTGACAGCGGGCGATCGCCCGCCTCAGCCCAACAGCACCACGTCGCCCAGTTGCCGGGCCGGCACGCCGTACAGCTGCCGGATCAGCGCCAGTGCCTGGTCGATGTTGCGGATCGTGAAGCGGCCACTGATGCGCCGGCCGGCAAGGCGCCCGTCCAGCAGCACCACCCGGCCGCGGCGGTAGCGGTTGATCTCTTCCACCGCATCGGCCAGCGGCGTGTCGTCGAACACCACATAGCCCTGGCGCCATGCGGAAGCGCCGGCCACGTGCCGCCGCACGGGCGCCGACACGCCATTGCCGTCGTAAGCCACCGACTGCTCGGCCTCCAGCACCAGCACCTGCCCGGCGTGGCTCAGCTGCGCCGTGCCTTCGCTGCACACCACGCGCGTCGCTTCGCTCGACAGATGCCTGACCTCGATGCAGCCCACCGCCAGCCGGATGCGCCCGCTGCCGGCATCGACCTCCAGCGGCACGGCGCCGTCGCTGCGTATCTCGGCCTCGCCGGCGATCAGCCGGATCCTCATCGGCATGGACCGCCGGACGGCCACGCTGGTCTGCGTGTTCAGGAATAGCCGGGCGTGCGGGTCGAGCTCCACGTCGAGCTGCTGGCCGGCCGCCGTGCGGTAGTCGGCGCCGAGCTCGGGCAGCGACGGCCACAGCCCCAGGGGCGGCCAGACCAGCGCCACGGCGCCGGCCGCCGTCGCGGTGGCTGCGCCCAGAAACAGGCGGCGCGCAGGCACCGCGGTCCTGGCGATCGGCGCTTCCGGGTGGCGCTGCCGCGCGGCCTGCAGCACCTGGCCCATCTGCCGCCATTCCGCGCTGGCGCGGCGCCATGTTTGCGCATGCGCCGCACTTTGCGCGCACCAGCGCCGCAGCGCTTCGGCGTCGGCCGCGGTCGGACGGCCGACCGCGAGCCGGCGCGCCCACGCCCGCGCCTGGGCCAGCATGGCCTCATCGTTGGCGGCCGCCGGCAGCGCGCCGGCGGTCGACGGATCGCGGTCGGAATCGCCGTTCATGACTGTGATTCTTGCTCTCTTCCATCGGCGCCGCGCGGCGCGGCGCGGCGCGTTTTGCCGGTCGGCGGCCGTTCCTTGTCCGGCGCACCGCCGGGCGCCTGCGCGGCCGCCATGTGCCGCACGCAGAACTCGTGCGCCGCCTGCAGCTCGCGGCTCACCAGCCGGGTAGAGATGCCCCAGCGCAGCGCCAATTCCTTCAGAGACAGGCCGTCCACGCGCGCCGCATACAGGATATCGCGCTGCCGCGCAGGCAGCGCCGCCAGCGCGTCGACGGCCAGCGTCAGCTCCACTCGCGCCTCCACGGTCTGGCCCGGCCCAGGCGCGACGTCGGCCAGTTCATACAGTTCGGATACTTCGTCCGCGCTCAGGTAGCGTTGCGAACCGCGCAGCCGATCGATGGCGGCGTTGAACGCGGTATGCAGCAGATAGGCCTGCGGATGACGGACTTCGTTCAATTCGCCGCGGTCGGCCAGCTGCACATAGGCGTCGTGCAAGGCGTCGCCTGCCAGTTCCGCCGAGCCCAGCCGGCGTACCAATTGCGCCTTGAGCATTTCATAGCGTTCGCTGAACAGGCGCCGCAGTTCGGTCAGCGCGGCGCCGGTCATGACGCGCAGGCCTGCCGAGCGTCGGGCCGCGGCGTTACGAGCAGCGCCACCGGCTGGCGCAACGTGGGCGGCGGCGCCACATCCACGCGCTGGCCGCGCAGGCGCGCCGCGATGCGGGCTTCCAGACTGGGGCGGTCGGCCGCGGCCACGCGCACCTCGTCCAGGGTGCCGTCGCCGCCCACCCGCACGCCGATGGCCAACCGGTATTGCCCTATCGACAGCCCGGGATCGGCGCACAGGATGCGCGCCACCATCGATTGCAGGCGGCCGTAGAAAAAAACATAGGCCGATGCATCGGGCGCCGCGGCGATCGGCGGCACGGACGACGCGTCGCCATCCGGTACCAGGATGAAAGCGCCGCCGGCGACGAACCGGGCCGCCATGCCTGTGCCGGCCAGCAGCGCGGCCAACGCCTGGTCGGGCGTCATGCGGCCGCGGACAGGCGCCGAATAGCGCCCCGCGACCTGACCTGTGTCGTACAGCACGGAACGCTCGGTGACCCGGCTATAGGCCTGCAAGGCATCGTGCAAGGGCTGGCGCGCGATGTCGAACGAAACGGCCGCGGCGCCGTCCGGCGCCGGCCCGCCCGCGGCGCCATGGCACGGCAGCCCCAGCGTCAAGGCGAGCGCCATCATTCGCGCCCAGCGGGCGAACGGCCGGTCGGCCAGGCAGTAAAGGAAACTGAACAGGACATCCGATCCCGAGGCGCGGCGCATTGCCATGTCGGCCGCCCCGGCAAGAGGGGCGGCAGGAAGCCGGCATCGTAGCCAGCACGAATGACGGCTCCATGACGGATCCGTGACAAAGCGGATGCCTTGTGCCCCGATCCCGGCCGCGCCGCCCCGGAGGGCTTACTGCACGTGCAGATTGACCTCTTTGGCAAGCGTGCCGAATTTGTCGAGATCGGTCCGGATGCGTTCGCCGAATACCTGCGGCGTGCTGGCGACCACGTGCATGCCGAGCGCCTCGATACGGTCGATCACCTTCTTCGTCTTCATCACCTCGGCCAGCTCGGCCGAGAGCTTGTCCAGCACGGGCCGGGGCGTGCCCTTCGGCGCCAGCAGGCCGTAGTAGCCCTCCATGTCCACGCCCGGGATGCCGGCCTCCTGGATGGTCGGGATGTCGGGCGTTTCCGGTTCGCGGCGCTGGGTGGTCACGGCCAGCACCTTGAATTTGGCGGTGCCGGATTTGATCTGCGGCAGCACCGAGCCCACCGCGACGAAGCCGACGTCGACGGCGCAGTTCATGACGTCGACCATGGCCGCCGAGGCGCCCTGGTAAGGCACGTGGACCATGTCGAAGCCGCCGCGCATCTTCATCATCTCGCCGGTCAGGTGGTGATAGCTGCCCACGCCCGAGGTGGCGTACGACACCGACCGCGTCTTGGCCAGCGCGATCAGCCCCGCCACGTCGTTGATCGGCAGCTTGGGGCAGCCCACCAGGTAGAAGCCGGAGGTGGCCAGCAGCGAGATCGGCGCGAAATCCTTGACCGGGTCGTAGCCCAGCTTGCCGTAGGTGGCCGGGCTGATGCCGAGCGGCGCCTCGGTGGCGAGGAACAGCGTGTAGCCATCGGGCGCCGACTTGGCGACGTAGTCGGCGCCGATGGTGCCGCCGGCGCCGGCGCGGTTCTCGACGATGACGGGCTGGTGCACCCGCTGGGACAGCGCTTCGCCTGCGATCCGCGCCACGGCGTCGGGCGCCGGGCCCGGCAGGAACGGCACGACGATGCGGATCGGACGCGACGGGAAATCGCCCTGCGCCGGCGCGGCCTGGGGCAGGCCGGCCAGCACGATGAGGGCACTGATGACGGGCAAGGCAATGCGCATGGTGACTTCCCTTCTGTTAGACGCAATAGACATCCAGGACCCCCGGGATGTCGTCGTTGAGGAGCAGGACTTTCTTCGACTTGATCTTCCATGCGCCGCCCGCCGGCGCCAGCAGGTATTCGGCGCGGCCGAAATAGGTGTGCTGCATGCGCGAGCGCGGGAACAGCACGTGGCAGGCCCAGGTCGCGCGCAGGGCCAGCGCATCGGGCTGCTGCGCCGCGCCGGGCATGATGTGGGAGACCAGGTGCGAGGTGCGCGGCAGGGGCGTGGTCACCGGCGACTTGCCGGCGCGCACGCGCGTGATGCGGTCTTCCAGGCCGCGGCGGCTCTGGTAGAAGATGTGGGCCAGAGAGTTGTCGGTGTCGTCGTTCAACGTCGTCTCGTCGCGCCACATGGGCAGCCAGAACCGGCAGTCGGGCGTGTACAGGTCCAGCCACTCGTCCCAGCGGCGTTCGTCGAGCAGGACGCCGTCGAGCTGGACGACCTCGATGCCGGCCTCCAGCCGTTCGCGTGACAGGGCATTCATGCGGCGGCCTCCTGGCGTTCGGCGTCGAGGCCTGCCTGCATCAGGCGCGCCCATTCGCGATAGGGCGAGTGGTGCGCCGTTTCGCTGTTCAGTTCGAACATGCCGTGCTGGCTGCTGACGGGCTCGATGCCGAGCGCGCGGGCGCGTTCGTCGGCGCCCGGCCGCAGGCTGGCGCCGCCGCGCGAGAAGCCTTGCAGGTAGTCGTAGGTTTCGGCGGCAAAGCCGCGCTGGCCGGCCTCGAACACGGCGCTGTCGTCGGGCGAGGCGAAGCCGCTGGCGCTGAAGAAGTCCTCGAACTGGCGCAGGCGCCACTGGCGCGTGGCGCTCGCCTCGCCGATGGGGGCCAGCGCATAGACCCGCATTTCGGTGCGGTCGACCGAGATCGGCCGGAAGGTCCTGACGTTGAGCGTGGTGACGTCGGCGATCTGCATGTTGGGGAAGACGAGGTTGTTGCGCCCCTTGAGCATCCATTCCGCGCGCACGCCGCCCACGCGCTGCCGCACCTCGTCGATGGTGGCGTAGACCGGGCGCTTTTCCACTTCCGCCTGGTTGATCCAGGTGATGGCGTGGCCATTGCGGAAGTTGAAACTGCCGCACTCCTGCTGCATGCGCTTCTTCCAGTCGAACTGGTGCGCCTCGGTATGGCCGTCGCCGCGGGCGCGCTTGACCATCAGGTCCATGTACGAGATGTGGGTGGTGGTCAGGTGGTACTGGTCGAGCCCGTTGTCCATCTGCAGCTTCCAGTTGCCGCGGTAGATGTAGGCCACGCGGCCCGGGATCACCTCCATGCCTTGCGCCCCCTGCTGCATCGCCAGGTCGATGAAGGTTTTCATCTCGCCCAGGTATTCTTCGAGCGGCGGCACGTCGGCCGACAGCGAGCCGAACACCAGCCCGCCGTACGAGGCCAGGCGGGCAACGGGCACCAGGTCGTGGCTGAAGCGGTCGAACGATTCGGGATAACAGGCGGCCTTGTGGTCCTTGATGCCGACGTTCTTGCCGGAGGCGTCGAAGGCCCAGCCGTGGTAGGGGCAGACGTGCACCCGGGCGCTGCCGCGTTCGCTATGGGTGAGCTGGGTGCCCTTGTGCGGACAGAGATCGAGGAAGGCGCCGAGCCGGCCGGCGGCGTCGCGCATCACCAGCACCGGCGTGCGGCCGATCCAGGCCGACACGTAGTCGTGGGGCCTGGCGAGCTGGCTCTCGACCGCGAGAAAGACCCAGGTCCGGCCGAAGATGTACTTCATCTCCAGCTCGAACAGGTCCGGGTCGGCGAAGACATCCCGGTGTACCCGGAAAATGCCTTCGGCCGGCCGGTCGTCGACCAGCCGGCTGACATCGAAAGACTTCATGAGCAGCGCTCTCCTCTTGTCTGTCCGGGTCGGCATTGCCGAGCGGACCGGCGGCCCGCCGGGATGGCGGGTCGACAAGGGAAAGCAACTTCTGCACCAAGGTCAGGAAGGGCCGGCCGTCACGCCGCCGGCTTGCGCCCGCTGCGGCTCAGGTGCGCCCCGATGCGCGGCCCCGGGAACACCAGGCTGATGCGCGTGCCGGCGAATTCGGGCCGGCTGCGCAGATCCCAGTGGGCGCCGTGCGACTGGGCGATTTCCTTGACGATGGCCAGCCCAAGCCCCGAGCCGCCGGCCAGCGAGCCGGCCGCGCGGTAGAACGGGTCAAACACGCGTTCGCGATCGGCCGCGCAAATGCCCGGCCCGTCGTCTTCCACGATCAGGCTGGGCGGGGCGTCGAGCACGCGCAGCGCAATGTGGCTGCCGCCGTAGCGGATCGCGTTGTCGATCAGATTGCCCAGCAGCTGGTCGAGCAGCACCCGGTCGCCGTCGATCCAGACCGGATCCTCGGGCGCGGCCAGCGTCAGTTCGGTCTGCGCCTGGCGCGCGGCCGGGATCCAGGTGGCGCCGCATTCCTGCGTCAGCTCGCCCAGGTCGAGCCGCTCGAAGCCGTCCTGCGGCCGCACGTTGGCGTCGATCCGGGCCAGCACCAGCAGTTGTTCGCCGACGCGGATCATGCGGTCGGCCACCGACTTGATGCGCTCGGCGCGCTGGCGGATGTCGTCGGGCAGCGGCCGCGACAGCATCAGCTCGGACTCCAGCTTCAGCCCGCTGAGCGGCGTGCGCAGCTGGTGCGCGGCATGGCCGATGAAGCGCCGCTGCGAGGCCACGGCCTCGTCCAGCCGTCCCAGCAGCGAATTGGTCTTGGCGATCAGCGGGGCCAGCTCGACCGGCACGCCGTTGCCGACGATGGGCTGCAGGTCGTCGATGCTGCGCGCCTCGATCTCGTCGGACAGGCGGCTGACCGATTGCAGGCCGGACCGCACGCCGGTCACGATCACGAAGCCCAGCAGCACCACCAGCAGCAGCTGGCAGGCCACCAGCACCGACAGCACCTCTTCGATGAAGCGGCTGCGGGTGGAGATGGTCTCGGCGATGACGACGTCGATCGGCACGCCCTGGAAGCGGAAGCTCAGCGCCGCGGCCCGCACCTGCAGGCCTTCCATCGTGTCGTCGTACAGGCGCGGCCGCGTGTTGTTGACCTGCTCCAGCAGCGTGCTGGCGGCCTCGGTGTCGTCCTCGGCCCAGGTGGCGGCCGGATCGCGCGGCGGTACCGCCAGGTCGGGCCGGCCGGCGATGACCGAACCGTCGACGCTGACCTTGTAGTAGAGCCGCTCGTCGGGGTCCACCTCGAGCAGGCGCGCGAAATTCCACGACCCTTCCAGCCGCGCGCCGCCGCCCGGCTGCAGCACGACCTGACGCGCCAGCGCGCGGGCCGCGTCGACCAGCACCCGGTCGTAGGACTGCGCGCTCAGCCGGCGCGTGATGACGTAGGTGGCGACGCTGTCCATCATCGCCAGCAGCAGCACGGCTGGCAGCAGCCGCACCAGCAGGTGCCAGGCGAGCGAACGTCGATGCAAACGCCGCGAGGTGGCCGGCGGCTCGCCGGCCGGGGCAGATTCGCTTGCCGCCGGCGCGCTACGCGGTACCAGCATCGAGTTCCAGCAAGTAGCCGAACCCGCGCACCGTCTGGATGCTGACGCCGGAATTCTCCAGGCGCTTGCGCAGCCGGTAAACGTAGACTTCCACCGCGTTCTCGCTGAAATCGGCGTCCCACGCCGACAGCGAGTTGACGATCTGCCGCTTGGTGACGACGCGGCCGGCGCGCCCCATCAGCATTTCCAGCACCGACAGCTCGCGCACCGACAGCGCGATGCGTTCGCCGCGCACCCGCAGCTCGCGGCCGACGGTGTCGAAGCTGAGCGTGCCGACCTCGATGACCGGGCTCACCTGGCCGGCGCGGCGGCGGATCAGCGCGCGCACGCGCGCCGCCAGCTCGGGCAGGTCGAAAGGCTTGGTGACGTAATCGTCGGCGCCGGCGTCCAGGCCGGCCACGCGGTCTTCGAGCGCGTCGCGCGCCGTCAGGATCAGGACCGGCACCGAATTCTCGCTGGCGCGCAGGCGCCGCAGGACGGTCAGGCCGTCCTCGCCGGGAAGATTGAGGTCGAGCAGGACCATATCGTAGGTCTGGCTCGACAGGGCGGCCGACGCGCGCTCGCCGTTGGCCAGCAGATCGACCGCGTAGCCCTGGTCGCCCAGGAATTCGCTGAGCGCGCCACCCAGGGTGGCGTCGTCTTCGACAACCAATACACGCATGTGCTCAGGCGCCGCCGCGGCGGCGCATCGGAAAAGGAAGCGCCAAGCGTAAACCCATGCGCGGCGGCGCGCTAGGGGGAAAGCGCCGGGATTACGAAATGGTCATGTTGCGGGAAGCCGTCAGGGCGCGGGCGCCGGCTGCCCGGCGTCGGCCCCCGGCGTGCTGACGAAGCCGATGCGCTTCATGCCGGAGCGCGAGGCATCGGCCATGATCTCGGCCAGCACTTCGTAACGCGTGCCCTTGTCGGCCCGCAGCTGGATCTCGGGCTGCGGCGTCTGGCCGGATACCGCGGCGAAACGGCCGGGCAGCTCTTCCAGGGCGACCGGCGCGTCGTTCCAGAACACCTTGCCGTCGGCATCGATGGCCAGGTCGATCTTGACCGGGTCGTTGTCGACCGGCGACGACGTGGCCTGGGGCACGTCGATGCGCACCGCGTGCGACAGCAGCGGCGCCGTGATGATGAAGATCACCAGCAGCACCAGCATGACGTCGATCAGCGGCACCATGTTGATCTCGGACTGCGGCGCGCCGCTGCTGGCGCCGCCGTTGAAACTGCCGAAGGCCATGGCGTTCTCCTTACTGGCCCGGGGCGAGGACGTCGGGCCGCTGCGGCGCGGCGGGCGCGTTCTTCAGCGGATGCACGTTGCCGGCGGGGGCGATCTGCTGGCCGGTGGTCAGGAAGGCGAACAGGTCGTGCGCGAAGGCGTCGAGCCGGGACAGCAGCACGCGGTTGCTGCGGGTGAAGAAGTTGTAGGCCAGCACCGCCGGGATGGCCACCGCCAGGCCGACGCCGGTCATGATCAGCGCCTCGCCCACCGGGCCGGCGATGCGGTCGATGGTGGCGCCGCCGCCCTGGCCGATCGCCACCAGCGCGTGGTAGACGCCCCACACCGTGCCGAACAGGCCGACGAAGGGCGCGGTGGAGCCCACCGAGGCCAGCAGCGTGAGGCCGTTCTCGAGCTTGGCGGTTTCCTCGTCGATCACCTTGCGCATGGTACGGGTGACGAAATCGCTTTGCGAGCCGGCCTCTTCCAGCTTGGCCGCGCCGAACCTGGCGTGGTGCTGGCGCGCGTACAGCGCGTGGCTGGTCAGGTGCGAGAACGGGTCGTTGGCGCCGTGGGTGGTGATTTCCCGGTCGACCGCCTCGAGCGAGGTGGCGTTCCAGAAGTGCTGCATGAAGGCGTTGCTGCGCCGGCGCGTGCGGGCATTGGACACGGCCTTGACGATGATCAGGTACCAGGTGGCCAGCGACATCACCACCAGGATGGCGAACAGCGCCTTGCCCAGGCCGTCGGTCTGGGTGATGAAATGCTCGAAGCCCAGTTGCGGGGTAGGGTTCATGTCAGATCACTTCAGGTAGAAGTCGAAAGGAAGATTGATGAAGCCGGCCACCGGCGTGCCGTTCTCGGTGGCCGGCTTGAAGCGGGTCTTGCGGGCGGTTTCGAGCGCGGCCTGGTCCAGCCGCGGGAAGCCCGACGAGCTGACCAGGTCGGCCTGGTAGACCACCCCCTGGGTGTTGACGTAGATGCGCACCATGACCCGCCCTTCTTCGCGCAGCCGGCGCGAGGTATAGGGATATTCGAGCTGGGGCTTGACCAGGTATTCGATATTGCCCAGCTGGCGCGGCTGGTCGGCCGGCGGCGCCTGCGGCGAGGCGGCCTGCCGGGCCGTGTCGGGCGTGCCGCTGGCCTGGGTGGTGGGCTGGGGCGCAGGCGCGGGCGCGGCCTCGGCCGGCGGTTCGGGCGGCGTCGTGATGGCCGTGTCGGACTCGGGCTTGGGCTCGGGCGGCGGCTCGGGCTTGGGCTGCGGCTTGGGCTTGACGACCGGCTTGGGCCGGGGCTTGACCACCGGCTTGGGCTTCGGCTTGGGTTCGGGCTTGGGTTCCGGCGGCGTGGGCGCGGGCGGCGCCGGCGGCATCTGCACCACCGGCGACAGTTCGATGAACCTGACCGCGACGGTTTCGGGCTCGGGCTTGAGTTCCGGCTGCGATGGCATCAGCACCAGGCCGGCGATGACGGCGGCATGCAGCGCGATCACGGCAATGGCCACGCCGACGCGCATCGACGCCGGCACCGGCGAATTCCATGACAAGGCGGAGCTCATTGATAACAACGCACTGCGTGCTGCATTGGGGAAGATCGCTACAGTATCACAAATGCGAACTATTCGCAGTTGTAGTCGCGAGGCGGCGCGTCCGGATCTCTCCCCAGTTATCCCCAACGGCTGTGGGCAACCGTGGGGACAGCCACGGGAACAACCTCCAAAACCCTTGTGCCAGGCGGGCCCGAGGTAGGCGTGTCAAAAAAGAGGCAGTTCAGGAAAGCGGCGGCCGGGCCGGCCGCCAGGTCATCCCAACGTGCGGAATGCCATCCTCCAGATAGGGCCCGGTAACCGGCGCAAAGCCATGCGCCGCATAGAAACCCTGCAGATGCGACTGCGCCGACAGGTAGACCGGCCGCTCCGGCCATCGTTGCAGCGCCGCCTGCATGCCCTGCCGCATCAATTCGTGGCCATGGCCGCGGCCGCGCTCCGGCGCCGCCACGCAAACGCGGCCGATCGCCGTGCGGCCATGCGCGGCGTCGTCCAGCACGCGCAGGCAGGCCGCCAGCCGCTGTCCGCGCCAGCCCAGCACGTGCAGCGTGGACGGCAGCAGGTCGCGGCCGTCCACATCCTGGTAGGCGCAGCGCTGTTCGACGACGAAGATCTCGGCGCGCAAGGCGAGGAGCGCATAGAGCCGGGCGGCGTCGAGGTCGGGCGCCGCGACGCGGGACCACTGGATCGTCATGGAAAGAAACCCTCGGTGGAAGCAGCAGGCTGCCATGCTACGCCCAGCCCCACCTCGGTGCGCGCGCGCCCCATCGCGGGGACCCATGCCATCTCCGTGGTGCGGGGCATACCCCTGATCCGGTAGGGCGCCGGCCGCCCGGACCTGCATCGGCGCGTCCTCGCAAGCCTGGCATGGCGATTGCATAACACCGGCATCACACCGGTATACCAGCGGTATTAACTCCTTCGCCGCAATCGACCTTCTTGCTAGAGGACCCATAACAGTGACCGACTCCCCCCTGCTCCCCGCCGGCACCACGCTCTGGATCTCCGGCGCGCGCGTACTGCTGCCGGACAGCGACTGGCACGCGCCGGCCATGGCCGACATCGCGATCCAGGACGACCGGATCCTGGCCGTCGCCCCGCGCTTCGAGCCGCGCCCCGGCGCACCGGCGCCCGAAAGGCTGGACGCGCGCGGCCACCTGGTCATCCCCGGCTTCGTCAACGCGCACTACCACTCGCACGACGTGCTGGCCAAGGGCACGCTGGAACAGGTGCCGCTGGAACAATGGCGCCTGTACGCGCTGCCGGCCCAGTACCCGCCGCGCTCGCTGGAAGAGGTGCGCGCGCGCACGCTGCTGGGCGCGCTGGAATGCCTGCGCTCGGGCATGACCACCGTGCAGGACATGCTGACCCTGTACCCGTTCGACCCGGCCCACCTCGACACCGTGCTGCAGGCCTACGAGGACGTCGGCATCCGCGTGGTGTTCTCGCTGCAGTACGGCGACCGCAAGGGGCTGGACACCGTGCCGTACTGGAAGGACATCTTCCCGGCCGAGTACCACCACCTGCTGTCGAGCGCGGCCGAACCGGAAAAGCGCTTCGACCTGCTCGGCCACTTCGAGGAAACCTGCCTGAAGGCGCCGGCCAAGGCGCGCCGCCACTGGGCCCTGGGGCCGTCCGCCCCCGAGCGCTGCACGCCCGAACTGATGGCGCGCACCGTCGACCTGGCCAAGCGCTACGACATCCCGGTCTATTCGCACATCTATGAATCCAAGGGCATGGCGCTGCAGGCGCGGCTGGAGCTGCAGCAGTACGGCGGCTCGCTGATCCGCCGCCTGCATGCCGAAGGCTGCCTGGGCCCGCACATGAATTTCGCCCATAGCGTGTGGCTGGCGCCCGACGAGATCGAGATCCTGGCCGAGACCGGCGCCGGCACCGTGCTCAACCCGCAAGGCAACCTGAAGATGCAGTGCGGCCTGCCGCCGATCAAGGCGCTGATGCGCGCCGGCGTGCGCATCGGCCTGGGCTGCGACAACTGCAGCTGCTCCGACGCGCAGAACATGTACGCGGCGATGAAGCTGTTCTCGCTGCTGGCCACCGTAAGCGAATTCCGCAAGGGCCCGCCGCCGGCCATGGAAGCGATGAAGGCCGCCACCGAAGGCGGCGCCGCCGGCGCCCGGCTGGGCCACCTGATCGGCAAGATCGCCCCGGGCTACAAGGCCGACCTGTCCATCGTCGACCTGGCCGACCCGAGCTTCGTGCCGCTCAACAGCGTGGTGCGGCAGCTGGTCAACATCGAAGGCGGCCGCGCCGTGCGGCACGTGATGGTCGACGGCGAGTGGGTCATCCGCGACCGCAAGTTCACCACGGTGGACGAGGCCGCGATCTTCGACGAAGTCGAGGCCGTCATGCCGACTTTCCGCAAGGACTTCGCCGACATCGGCGCGCGCGTCGCGATGCTGCAGCCGTGGCTCGACCAGGCGCAGGAAAAGATGCACGCCTCCGACGTCGGCATCGAACGTCTACCCCGCTTGAGCTGAATCCATTTTCCCTATTTCCTGCAAGGCATAGCCATGAACACGTTTTCGCGCATCAAGACCCTCGCCGCGGCCACGCTGCTGGCCTGCGCCGCCGCCCCCGCGCTGGCGGCCGACCTGGTCCCGATCAAGTTCTCGCTGAACTCATCGATCAGCGCCGACGCGGCGCCCTATCTGCTGGCACTGGAACGCGGCTATTTCAAGCAGGCCGGCCTGGACGTGACAATCGACGCTTCCAGCGGCTCGGGCGAGGCCGTGACCCGGGTCGCCTCGGGCGTCTACCAGATGGGCTCGGCCGACTTCGCCACGCTGGTCGAGTTCGCCGGCCGCCAGCCCGCCGTCTCGCCCAAGGCCGTGCTGGTGGTGTACGACCGCGCGCCGCAGGCCGTCATCAGCCTGGCCGCGGCCAACATCAAGAAACCCGCCGACCTGGTCGGCAAGACCGTGGGCGGCGGCACCACCGACGGCCCGGCGCGCCTGTTCCCGGCCCTGCTGGCTTCGGCCGGCGTGTCCAAGGACGCCGTCAAGTGGCGCCAGGTGTCGCCGCAGATCCGCGACTCGATGCTGCTGACCAAGCAGGTGGACGCGGTGGTCGGCAACGACTACACCACCTGGTTCAACCTGAAGCCGCGCGGCCTGAAGCCGGAAGACGTCAACATCCTCGAATACGCCGACTTCGGGCTCGACGTGTACAGCAACTCGATCATCGCCAGCCAGGCCATGCTCAAGGACGACCCCGACGCCGTCAAGCGCTTCGTGGCCGCGGCCATGAAAGGCTGGCAGGACGCCATCGCCGATCCGCAGGCCGCCGCCAAGACACTGACCAACCGCGACAAGCTGATCGACGGCCCGCTGGAGGCCGAGCGGCTGGCCTGGGTGCTGGACCACAAGGTCAAGACGCCGCACGCGCTCAAGTACGGCATCGGCTCGATCGATCCGCAGCGGATGGAGAAGAACATCGCCACCGTGGCGGAAAGCTTCGGCCTGCCTTCCGTGCCGTCGGTAGCGACCGTATACGACGGCCGCTTCGCCCCTGGGAAATGACCCACCCCTACGCGCTTCGCGCGCCCTGTAGAGGCTCCCCCCTACGCGCTTCGCGCGCC
>NZ_BAABFO010000032.1:0-54458 GCF_039541095.1 Pigmentiphaga soli | reverse complement strand
GCGCCGTGCCCGGCCGGCGCGGCCGCAGGCGCTCCCTGGCCGGGCCACGCCAGCGCGCGAGCCGCGGTCAGCAGCGCCAGCGGCGCCCGCACGGCGGCGGGCTTGGTGGGGGAGTCGAAGACCGCGCCGAAGGCTACGTGGTCGGCGCCGGCCGCCAGCGCCGCGCGGGCGCGGTCCAGGCTGTCGTAGCAGGAGGCCCCCAGGTACAGCGCCGGGCCCGCGGCGCGGCGGGCCTCTCCGATGTCGCCGTCGTCCTTGCCCAGGTGGGCGCCGTCGGCGCCCAGGTCGAGCGCCAGCCGCCAATCGTCGTTGACGATGAAGACCACGCCCAGCCGGGCGCAGGCGTCGCGCAGGGCCTGCGCCTGCGGCCGCCGGGCCGCCGGCGCGATGTCCTTGCGGCGCCATTGCAGCATGCGCATGCCGCCGCGCGCCGCGGCTTCCACCGCCGCGACCAGGCGGTCGGTGTCGTCCCATTCCGGCGTGATGCCGTACAGGCCGCGGATCGCGGGGAAACTCATCGGACCATCCTCCTGCCGCTACGCGGCGGCGTTTTCCGGGTGGCCGTGCGGCGGGCGCTCACGACGGCAGCCCGCCCGACGGCGGCGACGGCACGATGCCGTCGGGGGCGGGGCTGCCGCCGCCCTCGCCGGTGTCGCCGGTGTCGCCGGCAGGCTGGCGGGCCCAGAAGAAGCGGTCGGGCAGCAGCCGCCCCATGCCGGGCTGGAAGCCGGCCGACAGCGCCTGCCACAGGTATTCCTGGGCCTCGGCCACGGCGTCGCGCACTTCCATGCCGCCGGCCAGCAGGGCGGCGATGGCGGCCGAGAGGGTGGCGCCGGCGCCGCGGAAATTGCCGGCCAGCCGCGGCCATTCGTAGCGGACCGGGTCCGCCTCCGGCTCGGCCGTCAGCAGGGTGTTGACCACGCGGCCGTCGCCGCCGCGGTGCAGGCCGGTGCCCAGCACCCAGCCGGCGCCCAGCCGCAGCAGCGCCCGTTCGGCGCTATCGTCGTCGGACTCCAGCTCGACCAGGCCGTCGGCCACCAGCCGCGCCGCCAGCAGGTTGTCGACCACCACCAGGGTGGCCTGCGGCACCAGCAGCTCCAGCGCCGCCGACAGGGCTTCCTCGGCGGAGTCCTCGGTTTCGGCGTCGGTCACGCCCGGCGGGTCGGCGCCCAGGTGCAGCACCACCGGCACCGAGGCGTAGTCGGCCAGCACCTCGGCGATCGCGCTGGCGGCCTCGGCCGTGAGCAGGCCGCCGATCTTGAAGGCGCGCACGGGCATGTCTTCGAGCAGGCTGCGGGCCTGGTCGTCGATCCAGTCGGCGGCGACCGGCTCGGCGTCTTCGAGGCCGGCCGAATCCTGCACGGTCAGCGCGGTAACCACCGTCAGCGCGTGGCAGCCCATGCTGGCGCAGGTAAGCAGATCGGCCTGGATCCCGCTCCCTCCGCTCGGGTCGGAAGGGGCGAAGGTCAGTACCAGCGGCGGAGTAAGGGCGGAAGCAGGCAAGCGCGTACCGAAAAAATGAGCAGAATCAAAGAAATATCCCAGGCCCCACCCGGGGCGCCGCGGATCCGGCTCCGCCGGTCCGCCAGCGCCGCCCCCTGAGGGGGAGGCGCGCAGCGCCTGGGGGGGAGCCCTCTCGGAGGCGCGAAGCGCCTAGGAGGTGGGCCAGGTTAAGATGCGAGATTCTAATGTAAGCCCGCAAGTTCCCGCCGTGGGGGGGAACACGGGTGCCCGAGCGAACGAGAATCATGCGTACCTGGATGTGTCTGATCTGCGGCTGGATCTACGACGAGGCGGCCGGCCTGCCCGAAGAGGGCATCGCCCCCGGCACCAAGTGGGAAGACGTGCCGCCCAACTGGGTCTGTCCCGAGTGCGGCGCCCGCAAGGAAGACTTCGAAATGGTAGAGATATAAGGCCCCCCTGCGCGCTTCGCGCGTCCCCCAGGGGCGATGCGGGCGGACCGGCAGGGAAGCCCTCCCCCATGCGGCCTATGGCCGCCCCCCCTCAAGGGGGCGATGCGGGCGGACCGGCGGAGCCGGATCCGCCGCATCCTGGATGGGGGTGGGGGCTGGCGGGGGGCAAGCCGGATGCGCGGCGGGCGCATTACAATGGCGGCCATGAATGATCGCAGCGCCATCGACCTCTCCAATCAATTCCTGATCGCCATGCCGGGCATGGTCGATCCGAATTTCGCTGGCGCGGTGGTTTACGTGTGCGAGCACACGCCCAAGGGGGCGCTGGGGCTGGTGATCAACCGGCCTACCGATCTCACGCTGGCCTCGCTGTTCGAGCGGATCGAACTGAGCCTGGAAGGCTCGGCCTCGGCCGAAGAACCGGTATTTTTCGGCGGGCCGGTGCAGACCGACCGCGGCTTCGTGCTGCATGCGCCGGTGGGCGCCTACAACTCGTCGATCCGGGTGGGGGAACTGGCGCTGACCACCTCGCGCGACGTTCTGCAGGCGGTGGCCGACGGCGGCGGGCCGCGGAAAATGCTGGTCACGCTCGGCTATGCGGGCTGGGAGGCCGGCCAGCTCGAAGGCGAGATCTCGGCCAACGCCTGGCTCAACGTGACCGCCGACGCCGGCATCATCTTCGACGTGCCGCCCGCGCAGCGCTTCGGCGCCGCGCTCAAGCTGCTCGGCATCGACCCCATCATGCTGGCGGGCGAAGCGGGCCATGCCTGACGACACCCTGCTGGCATTCGACTACGGTACCCAGTTCATCGGCGTGGCCATCGGCAACACGCTGTCGGGCCAGGCGCGGCCGCTGGAAGTCTTCCCCAACACCACGCGCGACGCCCGCTTCGGCCGCGTCGCCCAGCTGCTGCAGGACTGGCAGCCCACCCGGCTGGTGGTCGGCCTGGCGCTCGACGGCGACGGCGGCGAACTGCCGATGACGGCGCAGTGCCGCCGCTTCGCGCAGCAGCTCAACGGCCGCTTCGGCCTGCCGGTGGACCTGGTGGACGAACGCGGCACCAGCATGGCGGCACAGCAGGCGATGGGCCGCCGCGCCGGCCAGCGGGTCGACGCCGTGGCCGCCGCCATCATCCTGCAGGATTACCTCGACGCCCGGCGATCGGCAGCCGCCGGCGGCGCTTCCATTCAGCACTCCATGGCGCGCCGCGCCTTCCCCGAGGAATGAAACCCACCACGCCACCCACCCAGGATGCGGCGGATCCGGCTTTGCCGGTCCGCTCGCATCGCCCCCTTGAGGGGGCGCGCGAAGCGCGTAGGGGGTGGGCCCATCCCATGAGATCGTCATGACCACCGCTCCCCCTTCGCCCGACGCCGAGGCGCTGTACGCGCGCCTGCTCGACGCCGTGCGGGCCATGCTGGCCGGCCTGCCCGCCGGCCAGGCCCACCTGGTCGGCATCCATTCGGGCGGCTCCTGGCTGGCCGAACGGCTGCACCGCGACCTCGGCCTGCCCGGCCGCCCCGGCATGCTCGACATCAGCTTCTACCGCGACGACTTCGCGCGCATCGGCCTGCATCCGCAGGTCAAGCCCTCGGCCATCGGCTTCGACGTCGACGACCAGCACCTGCTGTTGATCGACGACGTGCTCTACACCGGCCGCACGGTGCGCGCGGCGATGAACGAGCTGTTCGACTACGGCCGGCCGGCGTCGATCAGGCTGGCCGTGCTGATCGACCGCGGCGGGCGCGAGCTGCCGGTGGCGGCCGATTTCGTGGCCGCGCAGGTCGAGCTGGCGCCGGGCCAGACCATCGTGCTGTCGCGCGACGGCGACCGCTTCCGCCTGGATTTCGAAGCCCCGCAGGAGCCGCGCAATGCGTAACCCCCAGCTCAACAGCAACGGCGAGCTCACCCACCTGCTGACCACCGAGGGCCTGCCGCGCGAGATCCTCAGCCAGATCCTGGACACCGCCGAATCCTTCGTGCCGCTGGCCGACCGCGACATCAAGAAGGTGCCGCTCTTGCGCGGCAAGAGCGTGTTCAACCTGTTCTTCGAGAACTCCACGCGCACCCGCACCACCTTCGAAATCGCCGCCAAGCGGCTGTCGGCCGACGTCTACAACCTGAACATCAACGCCTCCTCCACCAGCAAGGGCGAGTCGCTGCTCGACACCATCAACAACCTGGCGGCCATGCAGGCCGACATGTTCGTGGTGCGCCACGCTTCCAGCGGCGCGCCGCACCTGATCGCGCAGCACGTGGCGCCGCACGTGCACGTCATCAACGCCGGCGACGGCCGCCACGCGCACCCCACCCAGGGGCTGCTCGACATGTACACCATCCGCCACTACAAGAAGGACTTCACCGGGCTGACGGTGGCCATCGTGGGCGACATCCTGCACTCGCGCGTGGCGCGCTCCGACATCCACGCGCTGACCACGCTGGGCGTGCCCGAGGTGCGCGCCATCGGCCCGCTGACGCTGCTGCCGTCGGGGCTGGAACAGATGGGCGTGCGCACCTTCACCGATATGGCCGAGGGCCTGAAGGGGGTGGACGTGGTCATCATGCTGCGGCTGCAGAACGAGCGGATGCGCGGCGCGCTGCTGCCGTCGGCGCAGGAATACTTCAAGCACTACGGCCTGACCCAGGAAAAACTGGCGCAGGCCAAGCCCGATGCCATCGTCATGCACCCGGGGCCGATGAACCGCGGGGTCGAGATCGACTCGCCGGTGGCCGACGGGCGGCAGGCCGTCATCCTGAACCAGGTGACGTTCGGCATCGCGGTCCGCATGGCCGTCATGAGCATCGTCGCGGGAGCCTGACAAACGATGAAGATCCACATCCAGGGCGGCCGCCTGATCGACCCGGCCAACGGCGTCGACGCGGCGGCCGACGTATTCGTCGCGGCCGGCCGCATCGTCGGCGTGGGCGCGGCGCCGGCCGGCTTCGTGGCCAACCGCACCATCGACGCGCGCGGGCTGGCCGTTCTGCCGGGGCTGGTCGACCTTTCCGCGCGCCTGCGCGAGCCCGGCTTCGAGCACCGCGCCACGCTCGAATCCGAGCTGCAGGCGGCGCTGGCCGGCGGCGTCACCAGCCTGGTGCTGCCGCCCGATACCGACCCGGTGCTCGACGAGCCCGGCCTGGTCGAGATGCTCAAGCACCGCGCGCGCCAGCTCAACCAGAGCCACGTCTATCCGCTGGGCGCGATGACGGTCGGCCTCAAGGGCGAGATCATCACCGAGATGGCCGAGCTGGCGGAAGCCGGCTGCGTGGCGTTCTCCCAGGCCGACACGCACATCACCGATACCAACGTGCTGCTGCGCGCGATGCAGTACGCCCGCACCTTCGGCTACGCGCTGTGGCTGCGGCCGGAAGACCCGTGGCTGGCGCGCGAAGGCGTGGCCGCCAGCGGCGCGATGGCGTCGCGCCTGGGCCTGGCCGGCATTCCGGAACAGGCCGAGACCATCGCCCTGCATACCTTGTTCGAACTGCAGCGCGCCAGCCGCGCCCGCGTGCACGTGTGCCGCATTTCGAGCGCCGCCGGCATCGAGCTGGTGCGCCGCGCGCGCGCCGAGGGCCTGCCGGTGACCTGCGACGTGGCGGCCCACCACGTGCACCTGACCGACGCCGACATCGGCTATTTCGACGCCCACTACCGGCTGGCGCCGCCGCTGCGCAGCCAGCGCGACCGCGACGCGATCCGCGCCGGCCTGGCCGACGGCACCATCGACGCCATCTGCTCCGACCACACGCCGGTCGACGAAGACGACAAGCTGCTGCCCTTCGGCGAGGCCGCGCCCGGCGCCACCGGGCTGGAGCTGCTGCTGTCGCTGGCCGTCAAATGGGCGCGCGACGCTGGCCAGCCGATCGCCACCGCGGTGGCGCGCGTCACGGCCGACCCGGCCCGGGTGCTGGGCGACCGCGCGCTGGCCACCACCGGCCGGCTGGGCGTGGGCGCGCTGGCCGACCTGTGCCTGGCCGACCTCGACGCGCACTGGACGGTGACCGAGCAGACGCTGCTGAGCCAGGGCAAGCACACGCCCTTCCTCGGCATGGAACTGCCGGCGCGGGTGGTGGCGACGCTGGTGGGCGGCCACATGGCGTACGAAGCGGATCGCTGAACGTGTTGCATCTGCTGCGTTTCATCGTCCGGTTCATCGCCGTGGCGCTGTGGGTGCTGTTCGGCATCGTGCTGCTGGCGCTTTATTACAAATGGTCCGCCGTGGCTACCCAGGATCGCCTGAACCGCTGGTGGTCGCGCTGGCTGCTGCGCCTGTGCGGCGTGCGCGTGCGGGTGCGCGGCAGCCCGCCGCCCGCCGGCGCCGCGCTGGTGGTCGCCAATCACGTGTCCTGGCTCGACATCTACGTGCTGGCCAGCGTGCGCGCCACGCTGTTCGTGGGCAAGCGCGAGCTGCGCGACTGGCCGGTGCTGGGCTGGATGATCGCCGCGGTCGGTACCATTTTCATCGAACGCGGCAACCGCCGCGCGGTGCACCAGGTCAGCCTGGCGATGCAGGAGCGCTTCGACCGCGGCCAGCTGGTGGGGCTGTTTCCCGAGGGCACCACCTCCGACGGGCTCGACCTGCTGCCCTTCCACGCCGGCCTGTTCGAGGCGGCGCTGCGCACGGGCGTGGCGGTGCAGCCGGTGGCGCTGCGCTACTTGCACGCGGGGCGCCGCAGCGGCTTTGCCGCCTACACCGGCGACGAATCGCTGCTGGGCAATGCCTGGCGGGTGCTGGGCGACGGCCGGGTCGAGGTCGAGGTGGACTACGCGCCGCCGCTGGCCACCGCCCCCGAGGCGCCGGAAGCCGCCAGCCGCCACGCCCTGGCCGAAGCCGCGCACCGCACGATACGCGCCGCCGTGATACGTCCGGATTGAGCGATTTACCTCTTTAGCCCTATGCCTTCCCGGCGGCCTATGCCCTATTGAATATAGGCATGCCCCGCCTGGCTCCCTAGACTCTGTGCCCATGTCCGCGGCGGGCGGCGCACCCGCCGGCCGGATGCGCCGCCGTCGCATCCCGCGGACGGCGATGGGGAGCGACGATGCATTGGGCGAAAGTTTCACGCTGCCGGCGCGCAGCGCTGGCGGCCGCCGCGCTGTGCGCGGCCTGGACGGCGGCGCCGGCATGGGCGCAGGAATCGGATGCCAGCGACGCGGCCGCGCAGGCGGCGCAGTCCCGCCTGGCCGACGCCGACACGCTGCTGGCGCTGACCCAGGACGGCGCCATCCTGTATGCCAGCGACGCGGTCAAGCTCAACGGCTACCAGTACTGCAGCCAGGCGGTGTCGCTGGCCGAGCAGGGCGAGTTCCGCGAAAGCGTGCGCGCCGCCAGCAAGGCCATGCACGTGGCCGAGGCCACCGACGATCCGAACCTGCGCGCGCTGGCCAACCGCGACCTGGCCATCGTGTACGGCTACTCCGGCCAGCTCGACAAGGCAGAGAGCTTCGCCCGCGACGCGCTCAAATACCCCGCCAAGGAACCTGAAAAAGTCGCCGGCCCGGTCAACAAGGTACTGGGCGACGTGGCCATGCGGCGCGGCAACTACGCCGAGGCGGTGCGCCACTACGACGACGCGCTCAAGGCCAGCTCCAAGAACTACGCGCCGCTGGTACAGGCCTCGCTGGTCAACGCGCTGATCGAATCGGGCGACGCGGCGCGCGCGCGCCAGCTGCTGGAAGCGATGCCGCCGCCCACCGAGCCCGCGCTGCTGGCGCAATACCGGCGCACCCAGGCGCGCCTGCTGCTGGCCGAAAACCAGCCGCAGGCCGCGGCCGAACTCTACCGCCGCCTGACCACCGGCAAGACCGGCACCGACAGCGGCTATTACCAGATGTGGGCCTGGGAAGGCCTGTCGCGCGCCGAACAGGCGCTGGGCGACAAGCGCGCCGCCGCCGCCGCGCTGGGCCGCGCGCTGGACGACGTCGATTCGGTGCGGGCGCGCTTCCGCAGCGACGAGTTCAAGATGGGCCTGTTCTCCGACGTGCAGACGGTGTTCGAGCGCGCGGTCGAGCTCTACAGCGACGTCGGCGACGACGCCACGGCGTTCGAGATCAGCGAGCGCAGCCGCAGCCGCGCGCTGCTCGATGCGGTGCGCGGGCGCGGCGACGTGCCGCCCGAGGCCACCGCCGTGCTTGGCGTGCAGGCGCTGCAGCGCATGCTGGCGCCCGACGAACGCGTGATCGAATTCCATTCGCTGCCCGACCGCCTGCAGGCCTGGGTGGTGGGCCCGGACCAATTGAGGCCGGTGTCGATCCCGATCGGGCGCGACGACCTGGCCAAGGTGGTGGACGGCTTCCGCGACCTGATCGTCAACGGCAAGCGCGGCGCGGTGGCCGCCGCCGACCGGCTCGGCAAGGTGCTGGCCGCGCCGCTCGGCCTGGCCGCGGGCCAGCGGCTGATCGTGGTGCCGCATGGCGCGCTGCACTATCTGCCGTTCCAGGCGCTGCGGCTCGATGGCCGTTACCTGATCGAAGACCACCCGATCTCGGTCTCGCCGTCGATCAGCATCGCCGCGCAACTGGCCCAGCATACGCCGCGCGCGCCGGCCGACCTGATCGCGTTCGGCAATCCGCGCGTGGGCGACGAGTACGAGCTGCCGGGCGCGGCGCGCGAAGTGCAGGAGGTGTCGCAACTGTTCCCGCAGCACACGGTGTACACCGGCGTGCAGGCCACCAAGACCCAGTTCCGCGAAGCGGTGGCGCAGGCGCCGGTGATGCACGTGGCCGCGCATGCGCAGGCCGACCTGGTCGACCCGCTGTATTCCAAGATCCTGCTGGCCAACGAAGACGGCCGCCAGAGCTTCCTGGAAGCGCGCGAGGTGCTGGGGCTGGACATGCGCCGCACCGCGCTGGTCACGCTGTCGGCCTGCGAATCGGGCCTGGGCCGCATCGCGCAAGGCGACGAAGTGCTGGGCTTCACGCGTTCCTTCCTGGCGGCCGGCACCTCCACGCTGATCGCCTCGCTGTGGCCGGTGTCGGACGACGCGGCCGAACTGCTGATGCGCACGCTGTACGCCGAACTCTCGCGTGGCGCCGACGTGCAGCGCGCGATGCAGGCCGGCCAGCTGGCCGTGCTCAGGCAGGCCAGGATGGCGCATCCCTTCTTCTGGGCACCGTTCAACCTGATAGGCAATTGGCGCTTGCAAGTAGGGGATGAATGAGGCCCACCCCTACGCGCTTCGCGCGCCAGGGAAGACCCACCCCTACGCGCTTCGCGCGCCCGGGGGGAAAGTCCACCCCTACGCGCTTCGCGCGCCCCTCAAGGGGCGATGCGGGCGGACCGGCGGAGCCGGATCCGCCGCATCCTGGAGGAGGCTGCGGTGCGGGGTCATGTGGAGAGGGGGGCGGCGAACGCCATGGAGCAATTAGGATGATCGTGGCAACAACAAGCTATCGGCCGCGCATCGGCGCGGCCATGCGCAAGACGGCGCTGCGGCGCGACGTCGCGGCGCTTGCGGCAGGGGCCGCGCTGGCGGCCATGCTGGCGCCGGCGGCTGCGCAGGACGCGCTGCGGGCGGTGCCGCCGCGCGATGCTACCCAGTCGGTGCCGTCGCTGCGCGGGGCCGAACCGTTTCCGGTGATGCCGGACGCGGGCGGCTGCTGCGGTGCGCCGCCCGCGGTGGCGCAGGCGCCGAGCCAGCAGCTGCCGCAATCGACCACGCCCAAGCCGGCCGGCAGCTTCCGGCTGCAAGCGGTCAGGTTCAGCGGCGCGACCGCGGTCGATCCGGCGGAACTGGATGCGCTGGCCGCCGCCTACGTCGGCCGCGACGTCACGCTGGGCGACCTGGAGCAACTGGCCCAGCAGGTGACCGGGCTGTACCGCAGCCGCGGCTACTTCCTGGCCCAGGCCCTGGTGCCGGTGCAGACGGTGCGCGACGGCGCGGTCGAGATCAGCGTGGTCGAAGGCCGCCTGGGCAAGGTCGAAGTCAACGTGGCCGACGATGCGCCGATTACGGAGGCGCGGGTGCGCGGCTTCCTGGCGGCCCTGCGGCCGGGCGAGGCGGTCAACGCCGCGCGCTACGAGCGGGCCATGCTGCTGCTGTCGGACCAGCCCGGCATCAAGGTGGCCTCGGGGCTGGAAGAAGGCGTCGCGCCCGGCACCTCCGACCTGGTGGTCGACGTGACCGCCGCGCCGCGCGTGTCCTTCGCGATCGACGGCGACAACCACGGCACCCGCGAATCCGGCCGCGTGCGGGTCGGCGGCACGATGCGGGTCAACAGCCCGCTGGGCATCGGCGACAACCTCGACCTGCGCGCGATGGTGTCCGACGGCAATGCGCTGAACTACGGCCGCGCGTCGTACGAGGCGCCGCTGGGCCAGGACGGGCTGCGGCTGGGCCTGGGCGTGTCGCGCGTGCGCTATGAGCTGTCCGGGCCGCTGGCCGCGCTCGGCGCGCAGGGCCGCGCCACCGTGTTCGACGCCTCGCTCAACTACCCTCTGATCCGCCAGCGCAACCAGAACCTGTTCCTGCGCGCCGGCCTCGATCAGAAAGACCTGAAGGACGACCTCGACGCCTATGCCTACACCGCCGACAAGCGCGTGCGCGGCCTGGGCCTGGGCTGGAGCTGGGAACTGCGCGACAGCCTGCTGGGCGGCGGCTACTGGGCCAGCACCGGCACGCTGTACCGTGGCCGCCTGGATATCCAGGACGACCTGACGCGCGCGCTCGACCAGGGCGCGCTCGGCTATCACACCGAAGGCGGCTTCACCAAGCTGACCTGGCAGTTCTCGCGGCTGCAGGCGATCGCCGCGCGCCACACGCTGTACGTGTCGGTGGGCGGCCAGTTCGCCAGCCGCAACCTCGACGCTTCCGAAAAGCTGGCGCTGGGCGGCGCGCGTGCGGTGCGCGCCTACCCCTCCAGCGAAATGCTGATGGACGACGGCGTGATCGGCACCATCGAATGGCGCTGGGCCGCCACCGAGGATCTGACGCCCTACCTGTTCTACGACGCCGGCCGCGGCAAGCTGGCGCACTCGCCGCTGCCGACCGACGGCGACAACACCCGCAGCATGCAGGGCTACGGCGTCGGCGCGGTGTGGTCCAGGCCGGGCAATTTCTCGGTCAACGTATCGCTGGCCTGGCGCAACAACAGCCCGGCGCCGGTCACCGACGGCGGCGACCGCAAGCCGCGCATCTTCGTGCAAATGCAGAAAGTGTTTTGAAACGGGCGCCGTCTCCGCACGGCGGCCGGGAGAATGCCATGACCGTACCGACTTTCCGCCCGCAGCCGCGAGCCATCCATCGAACCGCCCGCCGCCGCGGCTGGCCCATGCGTCCGCTGGCCGTGGCGCTGGCGGTGATGGGCGGCTCGGCGGCCGCGCAGCCGCCGCTGCCCGACGGCTTCAACCCGATCATGGGCGGCGTGACCAGCAGCGTCAGCGGCAACGCCATGTCGCTCACGCAGGCCGAACAGCGCGCCATCGTGCAGTGGAACACCTTCTCCATCGCCGCCGGCCACCGCGTCGACATCAGCCAGCCCGGCGCCAGCGCCATCATGCTGAACCGCGTGACGGGCGGCGAGCTGTCGGAAATCGCCGGCACGCTCACCGCCAACGGCCGCGTGTTCCTGGTCAATCCGGCCGGCGTGCTGTTCGGCAGCGGTTCGCAGGTGAGCACCGGCGGCCTGGTGGCCACCACGCTGAACATTACCGACGACGATTTCAAGGCCGGCCGTTTCGTGTTCGAGCGCGACGACGCCAACCTGAACTCGATCGTCAACCAGGGCCGGCTCACGTCGGCCGGCGGCACCATCGCGCTGATGGCCGCGGTGGTCGACAACCAGAACCTGATCCAGGCCGACGGCGGCGTGGTCGGCCTGGTGTCGGCGCGCAAGGTCACGCTGGATTTCGAGGGCGACGGCCTGACGACCTTCCGGCTGGACCCTGATGCCAAAGCGAGTTCGGCCTCGATCACGCAGGGCGCGGCGGCGCTGGCGCAGGCCGACGGCGGCCGGGTCGCCGTCATCGCCGACTCCAGCCAGGTCGCGCAGCAGGTGGTCAACCTGGCGGGCACGGTGCGCGCGCGGTCGCTGTCGGTACACAATGGCGAGGTGGTCCTGGGCGCGGCCGGCAACGAGATCGACGTGACCGGCAAGATCGACGCCACCAGCGGCGAGGCGGGCGCCACAGGCGGCAGCGTGACGGCCACGGCCGGCACCGTGCTGCTCCAGGAGGGCGCCGTCATCGACGCCAGCGGCGAGGCGGGCGGCGGTACCGTGACGCTGAGGGCCACTGCCAGCCCGGACGAGCTGCCCGAAGGCGGGGTTTCGGGCGTGGGCGTGGAGGCCGGCGCGGCGATCCATGCCGACGCCACCGTCCGCGGCAACGGCGGACAGATCGTGCTCGACGGCGGCAGCGCGCCTGCCGGTTCCTATAACGACGTCGTCGACCGCGGCCTGCTGTACCTGGGCGGCGCGCTGTCGGCCAACGCGGCCGGGCAGGGCGATGGCGGCCTGGTGGCGCTGTCGGCCTCGCAGTTGCGAGTCGCCGGCGCCGACGTTTCCGCGGCCGGCGCCGGCGGCGGGGCCAATGGGCTCTGGCGCATCGCCTCGGAACTGGCCGTGGAGGTCGGCGACGCGCAACTGCCGTCCAACCCGGAAACCCACTACGTCGATTCGGGTACCGTCAGTGTCGTGCAGGACGACGCGATCGGCGCAGCGCTCAGCCGCAATACCGATGTCAATCTCTTCAGCACCAGCACGGCGGCGGACGACTACGGGCTCAGCGGCGGCGTGATCTTCATGGACGGCTCGAGCGTGCTAAAGGATGGCGGCGGCGCCGCCACGCTGACGGTCGATTCGTCGCGCCACATCATGATGGCGAACGGTTCCCGCATCGAATCGACGGCCGGCGCGCTCAACGTCGACTTCGATACCGACATGCGCGGCGACACGATGGGCCGCAGCGATGTCGCCGAATACGGCGGCGCCATCGTGCTCGACGGCGCCACGATCGCCAGCAACGGCGGCAACATCCGCTTCTACGGCCAGGGCGACCCGGACAAGGGCAGCGCCACCGGCGGGGTGGCGGTCTGGGATCTCGACGAGAGCCATTCGGTGTACGAGTATTACGAAGGCATCCAGATCAGGGGGAGCACGGTCTCGGCCTGCGATGCCGGCTGCGCGGGCGGCGGCGCGATCATGATGCGCGGCAGCGGCACCAGCCGGCTGGACTTTTTCGACGGCAGCACGCTCAGCTGGAGCGGCAGCGTCGGCATCGACCTGCGGTCGTCCACGCTGTCGGCCGGCACCGGCGGCCTGACGCTGGAAGGCCAGGGCGGGCTGGGCGTGGCCGGCGTGGCGGTGGGTCTGGACTATGCCGCCGACGTGCCGACGCTGCCGGCGCTGAGCTCGGCGGGCGACATCCGGATCGTGGGTACCTCGACCGATGCGACCGGATACGACACCAACTACCTGATCAACTCCGACATCCTGCCCGGCGTCTGGATCGCGGCCACCGACGTGCGAGCCGCCGGCGACGTGCTGATCCAGGGCACCGGCTCCGACCTCAGCGCGATGACGGCTTCCGAGGCGTTCCGCGACCAGTCCAGCAGCGGCATACCGGCGATCGATGGCGTCGACCTGGTCGCCTCCCGCATCGAGGCCGGTCCGAACAGGACGTTGACCATCACCGGCACGGCCGGCAGCGCTGGATTGGTCATGGGCGAGGGCGAATGGGAGGAGGAAGGCTCGCGCGGCGTCGGCATCGCCGGCATCTCCGGCGCCGACTTCCTCAGCGACGCGTTCGCCGGCGGCTACATCTACCTGCCGCCGTCCGTCACCCTCGACGGCCCGACGCGCCTGGCCGCCGAGGGCGGCGTCATCCATATCGACGCCGGGGACGGCGACATCGTGCTCGGCGGCAGCGCCGGCGGCCTGCTGTTCGACGTGGGCGCCACCGGCCGCGACGGTGGCCGCATCGTAATGAATGCCCACAACATCGGCGTATGGGGCGGCGTCGAACTGGCGGCCGACGGCGCTTCCGGCGGCAGCATTCTGCTGTCAGGCACGAGCGTGGCGGTGTTCGACCAGGACGTCTATGCGCATGCCGACGCCACGGCGGACGGCGGCAACGGAGGCCGCATTACGCTGGCCGGCGACGACACTCTCTTCGGTTACGGCCGGGCCTCGGCGCGTGGCAACGGCAACGGTTCCGGCGGCCAGATCGAGCTGTTCGGCGCGGCCTTCGACGTGAGCGGCTTCCGCGCCGACGCCTCGACCGGCGCCGGCGGCATGGCGGGCACCTGGGTCATCGACCCGCACAACATCGACGTCGTGCACGGCGACGCCAGCGGCAGCTACGCCGGCGGCTTCTACGACGCCGGCTTCTACACGCTGTCCGACGCCCGGATCCAGGACGGCGACATCAACGCCGCGCTCGATTCGGGCACCAACGTCATCCTCTACACCGGCACCGGCGGCGCCGACGACGATGGCCAGATCACCATCCAGTCGGGCGTGTCGATCCTGCGCAGCGCCGGCACTTCGCCGCTCGAACTGAGCTTCAACGCGCACACCAGCATCGAGGCCCGCAGCTTCTCGATAGATTCGACGGCCGGCGCGCTGAACGTCTACTTCAACAGCAATGCCGACGGCACGCAGCCGCTCGATGGCGGCGTCCTGCTGCAAAACGCGATCATCACCACCAATGGCGGCGAGCTGATGCTGTACGGCCAGAGCGACCGCGCGGCGGGCATGGCCAGTTCGCAGAAGCTGTCGCCGATCTACCTGGATAACGTCGTCATCGACACCCGCGTCGGCCAGGACGACATGCGCGCCGGCGGCAGCGTGACGATGCGCGGCGCCGGCATCTCGACCGTCGGCATCCAGGCCACCGACACGGTGATCCAGTCTTCCACCGGCAAGGTGACGCTGTTCGGCACGGCAGGCGACGTGACCGGCACCTATGGCGGCGGCGTGCGGCTGAGCGGCACCGTGGACAGCACCCCCAGCACCCGCATCGAGACCACCAGCGGCGACATCGCCGTCACCGGCCTGAGCCAAAGCACGTCGAGCGGCGGCGACGATGGCGTGGCGATCAACGGCAGCATCTTGCGTTCGGTGGATGGCACGATCGACGTGCGCGGCCGTGCGCAGGATACCGAAGGCAGCGCCGGCGTGGTGATGGAAGACGCATCGCTGGTGGTGGAAACCGGCCGCGTATTCGTGACCGGCCAATCGGCCAGCGGGGCCGGCATCGACCTGCAGGGCGGCACCGCCGGCCTGGGCTACGCCATCGACGGCGGCGAGCAGGCCCTCGTGCTGCGCGCCGACAACGGCGGCGGCACCAACGCCATCGTCATCGGCGAAGGCGTACGCTCGAACACGGTGATCAACCTGCGGCCGGGCGGCGTCGACGACGATGGCAACGTGGTCGAGCATCCCAATACCGAAATCTGGCTGGGCGCCGCCGGCGCCGGCTTCTCGCTGTCGGGCGCGGACATGGCCAATCTGGTCTCGGCCGGCGTGGTGGTGGGCAGCGACATCCAGTCCGGCCTCATCCGCGTCCTCGGCCCGGTGGAGATGGAAACGCCCCTGACCTTGCAGGCCGAAGGCGGGGGCGGCGCGATCGCCATCGGCGGCAATATCAATACATCGCGCCTCGGGCTGCTGGCCGACCTGGACGTCAACCAGATCTCCGGCAGCATCCTGGCGAGCAATCTGCTGGCGAGGTCGGCCAGTGGCAACGTGACCTTGACGTCGGTCACCAACGGCGCCGAAGTGGTGGCCGGCGGCGCGGCCGGCGATTTCCGCTATGCCGGCAGCGGCAACCTGTCCATCGGCAGCACCCAGGCGGCCGGCTACGCCGCCGTGGCCGACGCGGAGCAGGCGCGCAGCGGCATCGGCATCGGCGCTCGCCGCGTCGTGGCGCAGACCGTCTCCGGCGACCTGACCGTGGCGCAGACCGTGACCGGCCAGACAGGCGCCACGCTGCAGGCCGGCGGCGGCGCGCTGATTCTGCAGCAGGGCGTGCAGGCCGCCACGGTGGCGTTGCTGGCGGACCGCGACGTGTCGCAACTCGACGGCGCCGCCGTCGCCGCCGGCAATCTGCTGGCGCGCTCCGTCAGCGGCGACGTCGTCCTGCTGGACGCGGCCAACGCCGTCGGCACGCTGGCCGGCGGCGCGGGCGGCGCCTTCCAGTACGCCGACGCCGACGGGCTCACGCTCGGCATGATCACCGCCGATGGCCATTCCGCGACCGGCGCGCTGCAGCTGGTCATGGCCGGCGGCGTGGCGGCGCCCTCGACCCAGATCCTGGCCCGGGCCGGCGATCTCATCGTGGCCGCCCTGACCTCGGGCACGAACGAGCTCGGCCTGCAGGCGCAGGGCGGAAACCTGAACCTGAACGCGTCGCTGCAAGGCGGCTCCGTGGCGCTGCTGGCCCAGGGCGACATCGTGCAGAGCGTCCCCGGCGGCATCACGGCGGCGTCGCTGCTGGCCCTCTCGGACACCGGCAGCGTGGCGCTGACCTCGCTGAATAACCAGGTCGGCACGCTGGCAGGCTCGGCGGTAGGGGATTTCCGTTATGCCGGCATCGGCGACCTGTCGGTCGACACCGTCAGCGCCGAGCTGCTGGACCTGTCGCTGGCGCCGTCGGTGTCCTTCGCCACGCTGTCGGCCGACGGCGTGCAGGCCGACCGCGTGATCGTGCAGACCGTGAACGGCAATCTGTCGGTGGACCAGGACGTGACCGGCCAGACCGGCGTCACGCTGCAGGCCGATGCCGGTTCGCTGACGCTGTCGCGGAATGTGCAGGCCGCCAACGTGGCGCTGCTGGCGGCGGGCGACGTGTCGCAGGGTATCGAAGCCGGCATCACGGCCGACAATCTGCTGGCCCGTTCGACCGGCGCCAATGTGACCTTGACCGGCATGAACAACGCCGCCGGTACGCTGGCCGGCGATGCGGCCGGCGCCTTCCAATACATCGACGCCGACGCGCTGACGATCGGCGCGGTCACCGCCGACAGCCAGTCGGCAACGGGCGCGCTGCAAACCGCCTCTGGCACCGGCGTGGCGGGCGATGCCACGCAGGTCGTCGCCCGCAGCGGCGACCTCGGCGTCGAGGCCGCCGCCTCCGGCACCACTTCTCTCGGCCTGCAAGCCGAGGCCGGCGACCTGGACATCGGCGCCGCCGTGCAGGCCGGCACCGTCGCGCTGCTGGCCGGCGGCAACGTCACGCAAAGCGGCGGCGGCATCGCCGCGACCTCGCTGCTGGCCCGCGCCGGCAGCGGCGACGTGACGCTCGCCGCCGACGGCAACGACGTCGGCACGATCGCCGGCACGGCGCAAGGCGACTTCCACTACGCCGGCGCTGGCGACCTGTCGATCGGCGCGGTCAGCGCGGAAGTGTTCGATGCCTCGGGCTCGCCGCGCGGAACCGTCTCCGATACGGCCAACGGCGTGCAGGCCGGCGGCGTGACCGTGCAGGCGAGCAGCGGCAACCTGTCGGTGGACCAGGCGGTGACCGGCCAGTCCGGCGTGACGCTGCAGGCCGATGCCGGCGCGCTCATGCTGTCGCGCGGCGTGCAGGCCGACAGTGTCACGCTGCAGGCCGATGGCGACATCGCGCAGGGCGGCAGCGAGGGCATTACGGCGTCGTCGCTGGCCGCCGATTCGGCCATCGGCAGCGTCGCGCTGTCGTCGACCGCCAATCAGGTAGATACCCTCAACGGCAGCGCCCAGGGCGACTTCCGCTACGACGGCACCGGCCCGCTGTCGATCGGCGCGGCCGCCGCGCCGGCCAGTGCCCTGGCCAGCATCGTCGCGCTGGCCGCGTCCGGCCCTGCCGGCGTCGCCGCCGGCGGCACGGTCATCGTCCATACCGTATCCGGTCCCATCGACGTGGTGTCGGCCAGCAGCGCCGGCGGCGGCATGACGCTGCAGGCCGACGCCGGCGCCATCACGCTGGCCGCGCCCTTGCAGGCCGACGGCATCGCGCTGCTGGCCAGCGGCGACGTGGTGCAGTCGGCCGGCACGCTCACGGCGAACCGCCTGCTGCTGCGCTCGACCGCCGGCAGCGTCGACGTGCAGCAGGACGGCAACGTGGTCGGCACCGTTGCCGGCCAGGCCGCCGGATCGCTGGCCTACGTCAATAGCGACGCGCTGACCATCGGCACCGTCGCGGCCGACTCGGCGGGCAGCGCGGGCGCCGTGGTCCCGGTCACCGTGGCCGGCGCCTCGTCGGCCGCGACGCTCATGCGCACGCTGGCCGGCGACCTGACGCTGGACGGCCCGATCGGCGGCCAGACCGCCGACCTGGTCGCGGCCGCCCTGTTCCAGAACCCCAACGGCGCGCCGATCGACACGGCCGGCGCCTGGCGCGTGTGGGCCGATACCTGGCGCGGCGAAAACCGCGGCGGCCTGGCCGGCTCGGGGCCGATGCCGAACCTGTACAACCGTTCCTATGGCAGCGCCTCGGTCAGCGACGGCGACGATCATTTCATCTACCGCGAGCAGCCGGTGGTCACCATTACGCTGGACAGCGCGAGCCGCGCGGCAGGGCTGCCCAACCCGGCGCTCGGCTACACCGTGTCCGGGCTGCCGGAGGGCGACTCCGGCGCCGGCATCAGCGGCGTGGTCGGCACCGACGCCACCGCCACCAGTCCCGCCGGCCGCTATGCCGTCGTCGCCACCACGCCGTTCGTATCGGCCGAAGGCTATGCGATCAACGTGGTGCCGGGCGTGCTGACCGTCGGCAGCTACACGATCCCTACCGTCGACATCCAGCGCGAATTGCCCACTACCTATACCTACGACCGCAACATCGCGCCGGTGGCGATGTGCTATGCCACCGGGCCGCTGGAAGGCGACCGCATCGACCAGGTCGGCGACGTGTTGTCGCGAGAATGGTCGCGCGTGCGCACGCGGCCGAATCTCACCAACTGCGTGTCGACGGACCGGACCAACGCCTGCTCGAATTTCTGATGCGGGGCCGCTCCAGGCGGCCGCTGCGGGATGCGGCGCCAGGCCGCTCCGGGGGCGCTGCGCGGGGCCGCTTCGATGGGACTGCGCCAGGCCGCTTCGGGGCTGCGCAAGGCCGTCATCGGGCCTTGCGCGTCACTGCTCCACGCAGTTGTCCGGATCGGGCACCACGCAGTCGGGCAGCGCGGCGCCTGCGGCGCCACGCGTGCGGATCGACGCCGTCGCGGCCGGGACATCCAGGCCGCGCGGCAGCAGCAGCCACATGCGCCCGGTTTCCTTCATGCTGGCCGCGCGGTTGCCGGCATGCGGCCCGAAGCCCCAGAAATAGTCCGCCCGCACCGAACCGCGGATCGCGCCGCCGGTGTCCTGCGCGAACATCAGCCGATTGATCTGCGCGCCGGCGTCGTCGTCTTCGCCGGTGGCCACGAACACCGGGTAGCCGAGCGGCGTGGTGCGCGGATCGACGGCGATCGAACGGCCCGCGGTCAGCGGCACGCCCAGCGCGCCGAGCGGGCCCTGCGGATTGTCGGGAATGGCGCGGAAGAACACATAGCTCGGGTCCGGAATGCCGGTCACGGCGCCCGTGCTGCCGAAGTCCGGCGTGGCGTCGGGCGCGTTCGCCGCGGCCGCAGGAGGTGTCGCGGCGGGGGGCGCAGCAAGGGGCGAGGTGGCGGAAAGCGCAGCCGCGGGAGGCGCCGCCGGGACCGTATCGGGCCGCCCGGCCGTCTGGTTGCGAGGCGCCGTGCCAGTAGTGGACGGCGCCTGCTGCGGTGAACCGGACAGCGCCGCAATGATGGCGTCCACCGATGGGGCGCCGCCAGCCTGGCCCGGCCTGGGGTGCGCCGGTGTCGCCGGAATTGCCGATGCCGCCGGCGTTGCCGGCGCTGCCGGAGTCGCCGGAGTCGCCGGAGTCGCAGATGCCGCAGGTGCTGTAGACGCCGCAGGCGCCGGCGCGCTGCCCGACAGCACCGCGATGATGCGCGCCACTTCCGGATCCTGGCTCACGGCCCGGCTGGCGCCCAGGCCGCGTGTCCTGATGCCGGGCAGCGCCGGGCCGTCGCCGTCCGAATGCAGCCCGCGCGTCTTGATCGCCGTCCCGGCCAGCGCCACGTCGCTGCCGGAAGACTGCGGCAGGAAGGGATGGCCATTCTGCTCGGCGTAGGCCACGCGCACGATCTCGCCGTCGGGCAGGCGGATCTTGCCCGAGCCCTGGATCTGCATCGAATACAGCGCGTAAGGATCGCCGACCCACGCCAGCGTCCGCGCGTCGAGCCGGCGCCGTTCGATTTGCTGGCGGGTCCAGTAAGGCACGATGCGCCCGCCGTCGATGCGGACCCGGTAGCGCTTGTCGCGCACGCCCGCCGCCAGGCCGTCCAGCGCGATCTCGTACGGGCGCGCCCCGGGCGTGCCGGCCGGCGCCGCCACCAGCAGCCGGCCATCCGGCCGCAGCCATTGCGACGCGCCGGCCGCCGCCGTGCGGGCGTCGATGAACAACAGGTCCGCCGGCACCGCATGCACCGGATAGGGATAGCGCGCGCTGCGGGTGCGGCTGCCTTCCAGCAGCGGTTCGTAGTAGCCGGTGATGATGCCCTGGTCCGTCATGTCGGGATTGAGCATGGCGTAGGCATAGAAATTCTGCTCGAAGAAGACGCGGATCGCCGCATCGCTGCCTGCCGGCAGCCGCACCGCGCCTGCGCACAGCGCCTGCCAGACCGGCTTCTTGCCCAGCGCCAGGCAGCTCTGGCGGAACGCGCCGATGCTCTCGCGCATCGAATCGCCGTTCCAGCCCGGCAGCGCCGAGAACGGCACGGGCTGGAAGCGCGCGTAACGGGTGGAGAAGGGCGGCCCGAGGTTGTCGTCAGGGGAAGCCGCCGCGGCCGGCACGCCGTCCTCGCCATCGGCGGGCATGGCCGCGCAGGCGGCCAGCACGGCCGCGATCGAAACGACCGCCGTCCGCGCCGGCCGGAAAGAAGGCCGCCCGGCGCGACGCCGCGCGGCGGAACCGATGCGCATGGGCATGGCGCGCCTCCATCGGGATACGACGATGCCCCGAGTGTGGACGCCAAGGCCGCGCGGCGCCATACCACCTAGGGGATATGACCCGCGCCAGGCGCTACTTCTGCAGCCGCTGCCGCTGTGCCTCGTACTCCGCCTGCAGCCGGGCCAGCCGCGCCTGGCGCGCCGCCTCCGACACCCATTGCCCCGTCATCGCCTGGCGCCGCGCCAACTGGTACTCCAGCTGCAGCACAGGCAGCATGGCGCGATCGTCGGCCACCAGGAAACCCGCCAGGCCGTGCAGCCGCGCCAGCACGGCGCGCTGCGCCTGCGCCGCCGGCCCGCTGCCGCGGCCGTAGTCGCGCAGGAAGGCCCGCACCTTGTCCATCAGCTCCTGCGAATGGCCGATGCGCATCACGATCGCGCCGTGCGGGATCAGGTCCGACTCCCACAGGATCCGCAGCCGCGCATACTCGGCCGGGAAGCGGCGCGCGAAGCGTTCGAGGTCGGCCGTATTGTTGGTGGCGACGTCGACCTCGCCGTTGGCCACCGCCAGCGCCGCGCCCTGGTGGCCGTCGATGGTCTCGCTGCGGAAATGGGTTTCGATCTGGATGTTGCGCGGCGTGAACAGCTGCAGCTGCGGGATCACATAGCCCGACATCGATTGCGTCTCGCCGTGCGCCAGGCTCCAGCGCCCCGGCCTGGCCAGCACGTCTTCCAGCGAAGCGACCGGCCCGCCGCGGCGCGCCAGCAGCACCGAGCGGTATCCGGGTAGGCCATCCGGCCGAGTTACCTGGGCCAGCACTTTCATGCCATTCTCGAGCACGGCGTCGACCGCCAGCTTGCCCGAAACGAAAGCCAGGTCGACGCGGTTTTCCTGCATCGCCAGGAGCAAGCCTTCATAGGAGGTGACCGACAGCGCAACCACCTGCAGGCCGATGGCCCGGCCCATATCGTCGAGCAGCGGCTTCCAGTCTTCGCGCGATTCCAGCGCGCCGCCCAGCGGCAGCACGCCGAAGCTCAGGGTCGGCCCGGCGGCCGGCGCGGCGCCGGGCCGCGCGCACAGCAGCAGACACAACATGGCCAGCAGGCCGCTGCGGATCCGCCGCCAGGCCCGGCTCCGGCCATTTCCCGGAGTGATTCGGTGCATTGTCGTTGCGCTACGCCGACATCGTCGATGGGTTGCGATCATCGCATCTCACAAACGCTTGCGCAGGTGGAATTTGGCAACAAATTCCAGCGGCGCGGCTTGTGCCGGCGCCGGTGTACGCACAGAATCGCCTTTCCATGACCATTCACCAACGCGCGAACGATTTCCCGCCGGCCGCGGCGGCGCCCGGCCGCAAGCGGCGCTGGCTGTCGCGCATGCCGCTGGCCGTACGCCTCGTGCTGCTGTGCCTGGTGCCCGCCTTCGTCGCCACGCTGGCCGTGATGGGCGTTCTGGCGCGCCATCACCTGACCGAACTCACCGAGCTGACCCGCAACAACGCCCGCGCCGTGGCGCGCCAGGTGGCCACCGTGTCGCGCACGCCGCTGGCCCGCATGGACCGCCGGGCGTTGCTGTACGCCGCCCGCAGCGGCAACGAGCAGCCCGGGGTGCGGCAGGTGCAGATCCGTTCCGACGACGGCGAAATCGTCGCCCAGGCCGGCCACTGGACCAAGCCCGGCGACCCGCCCGGCCTGGAAGTGCTGGAGCCGATCGACGGCGAAGACGGCCGTCCGCCTGCCGGCGAGGTCATGGTCGAATTCGAGCTCGATTCGATCGAAGCCGCGCGGCGCAGCCTGTGGGCCACGGTATTCGGCCTGCTCGGCGCCAGCGTGCTGGGCGTGGGCCTGGCCGGCTGGTGGGCCGCGCGCGGCATCAGCCGCCCGGTGCGCCGGCTGGCCGAGGCGGTCGACAAGCTGGGCGAGGGCGTGGAGGTGCGGGTGGACGTCGACGCCACGGCCGAGATCGGCCGCCTGCAGCGCGGCTTCAACGTCGCCGCCCATGCGCTGGCCGACAACCGCAAGACGATGCAGACCCAGATCGAGCGGGCCACGCAGGAACTGGCGCTGAAGAACCACCAGCTCGAAGCCGCCAACCAGGGCAAGACCCGGCTGCTGGCGGCCGCCAGCCACGACCTGCGCCAGCCGCTGCATGCGCTCACCTTGTTCACCGACGCCCTGCGCTCGGACGAAACCGATCCGCGGCGCATCGCCCGCATCGAATCGATCCAGGAATGCGTCGACTCGCTCGACCGGCTGTTCTCCGAACTGCTGAACCTGTCGCAGATCGATGCCGGCGCGATGAAGCCGCAGCGCACCGCCTTCCCGCTCGACCGCCTGTTCGACGAGATCAGCCGCAATTTCCGGCCGGTGGCCGAACAGCAGAACCTGCGCCTGGTGGTGCGCAAGGCCGACGTCTGGATCGACAGCGATTACGTGATGCTGTCACGCATCCTGAACAACCTGCTCAGCAATTCCCTGCGCCATACCGCGCAGGGCGGGGTGCTGCTGGGCGTGCGGCGCGCCGGCGGCGACCACGTGCGGATCGAGGTATGGGACACCGGCGTCGGCATCGCCGAAGAGCACCAGCAGAAAGTATTCGAAGAGTTCTACCAGGTCGACGCGCCCAGCGCCCGCGGCGCGCGCGGGCTCGGCCTGGGCCTGGCCACGGTGCGCCGGCTGTGCGAACTGCTGGGCATGCCGCTGGCGCTGCGCTCGCGCCCGGGCCGCGGCACCGTGATCAAGCTGCTGGCCCGCCGCGCCGCGCCGATCGAGGCCGCCCCGCCGCCGGCCGCGCTGCTGCCCATGGATTTCAAGGGCCTGTCTTTCCTGGTGATCGACGATGAGCCCAGCATCCTGGAAGGCCTGTCGCTGGTCCTGCAAGGCTGGGGCGCCGAAGTCGCCGTGGCCGAGAACCGCGCCCAGGTGCAGGCGCTGGCGCGGCGCTGGACGCGGCCGCCCGACATGATCATCACCGACCTGCTCTTGCGCGACGGCGAAAGCGGCATCGACATCGTGCGCGAACTGGAAACCCATCCCGACCTGCGCGGCCGCCCCCTGGCCAAGCTGCTGGTCACCGGCGAAACCAAGCCCGACCGCCTGCGCGAGATCGCCGCCGCCAAGATCCCGGTGCTGCACAAGCCGGTCGCCCCGGCCATCCTGCGGCAGACCATCGCGATGGCGGTGCGCATGGCCAAGGCGCGCGATCGCTCGCCGGCGGCGGGCTCGGTGGCCTGACCGCGGCGCGCGCAGGCCGGCCCGCCGGGCGCCGATCCCGGCCCGTCAGCCGCGCTGCGCGATGACTTCCACCCGCCGGTTGGCCGCCGAGTTCGGATTGGCCGGATCGAGCAACTGGCTGAAGCCGCGTCCCGCCGTCTTCAGGCGCGACGGTTCCACGCCCTGCTGGACGAGGAAGGATTTGACCGCCGCCGCCCGCCGTTCCGACAGATGCTGGTTGTATTCGGCCGAGCCGACGGCGTCGGTGTGGCCGACGATCAGGAAGCTGCGGTCGCGCAGCGCGTCGGATTGCAGCGCGGTGGCCAGGTTTTCCACCGCCTGGCGCGAGGCGCCGGCAACGCGGTCCGAACCGAAGTCGAATTTCACCTGTATCGAAACCGACGGCGCGGCGGCCGGCGCGGCCGGGACATTGGCGGGCGGCGCTTCGGCCGGCACGCTTGCGCCGGGCGGCACCGCCGTGGCCTGCGAGGCCGCGCCGGGGCGCAGGTTGAAGCCGCGGGTGTGCACGCCATCGTTGACCGAGGCGTCGTCGCCCTTGAGCTGGTCGATGAAATCCACCACCGACGGCGTCTTGTCGCCGAAGTCGGCGGCCAGCGCGGCCAGCGGCAGCCAGGCCGCGAACAGCGCGCCGCCGAATCGCAGCGCATGGCGGTGACGCGAGAATCCCTGGTGCATGGTCGATCCATCCTCGATGATCGGATACCGGGCTTGCAGTGTCGCGCAGCCGGCGCCGGTTTTCGATAGGCCGTCAGGCATATCCCGCGGCAATACGCCTAACGCGGTATCGCGCGGCGCCGCGCCGTTCCGTAGATTGTGGCATCGGGCCGCCGGCCCCCCAAGCGAGAGCATGGCCTCCGGTTCGCGCGGAGGCCGATCGAAGAATGATGATCACATTGGCGGGCGCCATGCGCTGGCTGGGCGCCGCGTGCATGGCGATCGGAACGGGCTGTGCGGGCGCGGCCGACCTGACGCTGGTGCTGGGCGACGACGCTGCCGACTACTCCGAGTTCGTGGCGCAGATGCAGGCGGCGCACCGGCGCGCGGGCGCCGACGTCGCGCTGTCGGTCGTGCAGGCCGGCGGCGCGCCGCGCGGGCCTGCCGCGGTGGCGGATGCGCAGGACGATACGGTGGACCCCGCGTTCGCCGCGGGCGGGCGCACGCGTTCGCTGCGGCCGGCACCGCCACCGTCGATGTCGCCGCCATCGCCGCTGTCGATCCCGCCCTCTTCGCCGTCGTCATCCTCGCCCCCGGCGCTCCCGTCGTCTTCGCAGCCGCTCTCGTCGTCTGCGCCGCCGCCGCTGCTCCCGCCGCGCGCGTCATCCGCCGCGCCCGGCGTGCTGGTGGCCGTGGGCGCCCAGGCCGCCCGCAGCGTGCTCGAGCGGTCCGGCGGCGAGCCGGTCCTGCTGGCGCTGCTCGGCCGCCTCGAATTCGAATCGCTGCGCGCCCTGCCGGCCATGGCGCGCGGCGACCGCGCCATCGGCGTGCTGTTGCGCGACCCGCCCATGGCCCAGCAACTGGCCCTGATCGCCGCCGTCCTGCCCGGCCAGCGCCGCGTGGGCGTGGTGGCCACCCATGCGGCCGAACCGCTGTTGCAGGAACTGCGCCGCACCCCGGGCTGGAAATTCTCGGCGGCCGACGCCTCCGACCCGCTCACGCTGGGCAGCGCGATCCGCGCGGTGCTGCCCGACAGCGACGCGCTGCTGGTGCTGCCCGACACCGTCGGCACCACCGCCGCCGCCAGCCTGGCCGTGCTGGAAGCCGCCGCCACCGCCCGCCGCCCGGTATTCGCCAACAGCGAGGCGATGGTGCGCGCCGGCGCGCTGGCCGCCGTGGTGGCCCGCCCCGACGCCCTGGCCGAACAGGCCTACGCGCTGGGCCGCCGGCTGGGCCATGCGGCGCCCGGCCAGGTCATGGTGGAGTATCCGCAGCGCGTGGCCGTGCGCACCAATCCGCACGTGGCGCAGGCGCTCGGGCTCAAGCCATTGCCCGACAACGAACGACTCGCCGCGACGCTCGCGGCGGCGCCGCGGTGAGCGCCACGGAATCGGCATCGGCCGGCGTGGCGGCTGCCTCTGGCCGCCGCGCCGGCAGCCTGGGCCGCGACCTGATCTGGCTCGGCGTGCTGCCCTGCGCGCTGGCCGCCGTGGCGCTGACCGCATGGTTCACCCGCACCCAGCTCGACACGCTGGAAACCGCCTTCCGCACCGAGGGCCACGCCGTGGCGCGCCAGGTGGCGATCGCCGGCGGCCTGCCGCTGTACGCGGGCGACCTGCCCACGCTGCGCCACATCGCCGAAAGCACCGTGGCCGCGCACGTGGCCTCGCGGGTGGAGATCGGCAACGCCGGCGAACTGCAGGTGGACGCCGGCGTGCCGGCCGCCGAGCTGCGCCAGGCGCGCGCCTTCTTCGCGCCGGTGGCGGTGCGCAGCGGCGACTGGCCCAGCGACTTCGCGCGCGCGCCCGGCGCCGAGCCGCAGTACCGCACGATCGGTTCGGTGCGGGTGTTCCTGGACGCCTCGGCGCTGCGCCGCGAGCGCACCATCTCGCTCACGGCCGGCGCCGGCATCGCCCTGCTGGCCCTGGCGCTGGCCTGGCTGTCGGGCCGCCACGTGGCGCGCGCGGTGCTGCGCCCGCTGCGCCGCATTTCGTCGACCGTGGCGGCGCTGCATGGAGGCCGGCTCGACGCCCGCTGCGGTCCCTGCGGCCGCCACGAGATCGCCTCGCTGGCCAGCGACATCGACCGCCTGGCCGAGCGCCTGCAGACCGACGTGCAGCAGCGCGAACGCCGCATCCGCGAAGCCACCGCCGAAGCGGTGGCGCGCACCTACCAGGCCGAACAGGCCACGCTGGCCCGCACCCGCTTCCTGGCCGCCGCCAGCCACGACCTGCGCCAGCCGCTGCACGCCATGGGCCTGTTCATCGACAGCCTGCTGCCCGGCGCCACGCCCGACCAGCAGCCCGCGCTCGAACGCCTGCACGAAAGCACCCAGGTCATGAGCACGCTGCTCGACGACCTGCTCGACATCTCGCGCCTGGACGCGCGCGTCCTCAAGCCGTCGCTGGCGCCAGTCGCGCTGAGCACGCTGTTCGGCCAGCTCGACACGGTGCACGGCGCCCACGCCCGCGAGCGCGGCGTGCGCCTGCTGTGGCGCGACCGCCGGCAGGCCGTCGTCACCGACCCCGCGCTGACGCTGCGCGTGATCGGCAACCTGGTCCACAACGCGGTGCGCAACGCCGAAGGCGGCACCGTGCTGGTCACCGCGCGGCGCACGGCCGGCGGCCGCGTCCGCATCGAGGTGCGCGACAACGGCACCGGCATCGCCAGGGTCCACCAGGCGCGCATCTTCGACGAGTTCTACCAGGTGGGCAATCCGGGCCGCGACCGGCGCAAGGGCTTCGGCCTGGGCCTGTCGATCTGTTCGCGCATCGCGCAGCTGCTCGACACCGAGATCCGGCTGCGCTCCGAACCCGGCCGCGGCAGCACCTTCTCGTTCGAGCTGCCGCAGACGGACCTGTCGGCCACGCCCGTGAACGCCGGCGAAACGCCGCCCCCGATCAAGCCGCTGTGCTGCCTGGTGGTGGACGACAACGAGGCGATCCTGGACGGCACCGCTTCGCTGCTGGGCAATTGGGGCTGCAAGGTGGACCGCGCCGCCAGCGCCGAAATCGCAGTCGACCAGCTCGACCGCAACGGCGCCGCCTACGACATCGTCCTGTGCGACCTGCAGCTGCGCGACGCCGAAGACGGCCTGGCCGTCATCGCCCAGGCCCGCCGCCTGGCGCCGCAGGCGCTGGCCGTGCTGGTCTCCGGCGCCACCACGCCCGACACGCTGCGGCGCCTGCAGCGCGACGGCATCCCGCTGCTGACCAAGCCGGTCGCGCCGGCCCGGCTGCGCGCGCTGCTGGCCACGCGGCGCGCGGGGTAGGGCGGCACCCGTCAGGCGCGCCGCGCCACCTCGTACGCGGCCTCGATCAGTTCAACCGCGCGCACGCAGTGCCCGGCGTCGATCGGCGGCGGCTCGCCGCGATCCAGGCGATTGAGGCATTCGGCCAGGATCCGGCGATAGCCGCCCACGTAGTCCGGCGGCGTGGCGATGGTGCGCGCGCCGTCCGGACCGACGATTTTGACGCCCTCGTCCACGCTCAACACCAAGGCCTTTTCGCCGGCCACCTTGCGCTCGCGGTCGGTGTAGTCGCGCGGCCAGGTGGGCACGGTGTAGCCGACCTCGTTGTGGCACAGAATGCCGCTGGGCGTGCGCAGGGTCACCAGGGCATAGTCTTCCACTTCGCCCTGGTGGATGGCGTTGCTGGTCACGGCCGACACCACCTCGGGCTCTTCCCCGGTGATGAAGCGCGCCATGTCGAAGCCATGCGATCCCAGGTTCAGCAAGGCGCCGCCGCCGGCCTGCGCCTTGCTCAGCATCCACGGGCAATCCCACTCCACGTAGCGCTGGATGGTCGGACGGATCAGCCGGAAGTAGATGTGAGACACCCGGCCCAGCTCGCCGGCCGCCAGCATCTCGCGCGCGGTCTCCCCCCAATGGCTGTAGCGATACCAGAACGGCGCGCACACCCAGGCCGAACGTTCGCGCGCGAAGGCGGCCAGTCCGGCGACGGTGGCCGCGTCGACGCCCCACGGCTTTTCCATCACGAACGGCTGGCCGCGCGCCACCAGGTCGCGGAAGATCCGCGGCATGTCGACATGCCGGCCGAGCGCCACGACCAGATCGGGCCGCGTATCGTCGAGCATCCGCCGGTAATCGGTATAGGCGACGCTGGAAAAGCGGCCGGCGCGATCCTGCGCGATGGCCGCGTCGGGATCCGACACGCCGACGATGTCCTGCTTCAGTTCCGCCAGCAGCGGCAGATAGCAGGCGTCGTAGCAGGCATGCCAGTGGCCCGCGCCGACCACGGCGACGCGATGGCGGCGCGGCCACCGGAAGCCGGACGCGGAAGGCGGTGTGCCGGCGGCCGTCATGCCGCCGCCTCCACGGGGACGGCATCGGCTGCGGCGTTGCGCGCCGCGTTGCGCCCTGCGATGCGGCCCGACACGAAGGCCCAGCCGATGTGATGGCCATGGCCCCACAGGAAGATGCCGCCCTGGCCGGCGGCGCCGGCGCCGAACAGCCCGGGGATGGGCGAACCGTCGGCCCGCAGCACCTGCATGTCCTTCGATATCTTCAGGCCGCTGTTGGTAAGGTTGATGAAGACCTTGACCGGCCCGAAAGCGATGGCGGACCCGGCATGGCCGACTGCCTGGCGCTACGCAGCGGCAGCGATGACCCGGCACGACCGCCTGGCCTTCCAGCTCACATTGCTGGCCTACTGGATCATGGCGGCGATCGACGGCCACGCGAAGAACTACTCGCTGTTCCTGCTGCCGGGCGGCTCCTATACGATGACGCCGCTCTATGACGTGCTGTCCTTTTGGCCCTACGTCGGCGCGCGCCGGGGTTGGCTCCACCAGCGCGATGTCACGATGGCCATGGCCTTGGGCAGCAAGAATGCGCACTATCGGCGCGAGGAGTCCAGGCCCGCCATTGGCACGGACTTGCCCACCGCCAGGGCGGCCCTGATGTGTGGCGGGCCATGGTAGCCCTGGTCGAAAGCGTGGCATCGCGCTCGATCATGTCCAGACGCAACTGCCGAATGATTTCCCGGCCGGGATATGGGAGCCGATCGCGCGACACATGCGCCGACAGGCCGACCGGTTCCTCGCCCAGGCAGCGAAACTGCCCGCCGCTTAGATGGGCCAATGCCTTCAAGCCTGCACGCGGCAGGCCTCGCGCAGCCGCTCGCGCATCGCCAGCGCCGCGCCGCGGAATACCTGCCTGTAGGCGATCCGGGCATCGCGGCCGAGGATGTCGGAGGCGACCGGGGTGCCGGTCAGCACGCTCATGCCGGGCAGCGCGTCGCGCAGGCCGACCCGGCCGGGGCAACTGCGGATCTCGGGATCGATGCGCGTTTCCAGCCCCTTGCTGATCTGCCATTCGCGCGCCACCGCCCGCACCGCCGCCAGCCGCCCGGCGGTCAGGCGGCCGATCGCCCGGAACGGTTGCGGCACGTCGGCCGCCGGCAGCGGCACGTCGGCCGCCGGCAGCGGCACGTCGATGCCGTTCCAGGTCTGGACCATGCCGAACCGTTCGCACAGCCGGTCGTCCGGCTCCAGCAGCACGTCCGTCAGGCCGGCCTGCGCGGTATCGAACCCCAGCATCCACGCGTGCCAGCGGCGCCATCCCGGCGGCAGCGCAAAGCCGCGCGCGGCCGGCACCACGCGGTCCAGCAGCAGTCCGAGCCCGGCGCCGCGCTCGGCCACGCACAGCAGCACACCGGGCCGTGCGCGCAGGCATGGCATGCCGGATGTCGTCGGTGCGGAATGAAGCATGGGCTGGACTCGCGGCAATCAGGCTGACACAGCCTAGACGATCCAGCAGCGGCATTTTTTCAAACCGGCGACAGCGGGATGCGGATACGCCCACGGCCGGCGGACGGTGCCGCCGTCGCCGGCGCCGGCGACGGCTCCGCGGTGCGGGAGCAGCCTGATTCAGTGCGGCAGGTCAGTGCGGCAGCGCATCGGCCTCCTGCGCGGCGCTGGCCTGCGCGGCCAGGATGCCCAGCGCGAACAGGATCGCCTGCCGGTTCTCGCTGCGCACCTCGATGCCCAGCGTATCGCTCATCCACACGCCGATCCGGGTGCGGGCGAAGGCGGCAGGCAGCGCGCCTTTCTTCAGCACGATGCCGAGCTTGCCGGCGCGGTAATGATAGGAGGCGATCCGGTGGCGGGCGGCCAGCTGCGACAGGCCGCCGCGGTCGTCCACCGACTGCCCCAGGCCGCCGGCCAGCAGCAGCCGGTCCTCCGGCGCCAGGCCGGCGATGAAGCGGCGCGCCAGCCGCGCCACCGCCTCTTCGTCCAAGCCATGGTCCAGCAGCGCCTCGCGCACCGGGTCGGGCGAGCCCGAGGGCTTGTGCTCCAGAACGTGCGACATGTCATCGGCGTCCAGCGAAACGTTGCGCTGGCGGCTGGCGCTGCGCAGGCAGTCGATCAGGAAATTGCGGAAATAGGCGCAGATCGCGTAGGCGTTCGACGGCGCGCTGTGCGCCCCCGTGTCGGCGCGCGCGGCGCCGCCCGGGTCCAGCCGCAGCACCTTGGCGAACAGGAACTGCGCCACCAGTTCTTCCTTGTCCTCGGGCAGGGCCTGCAGCTCCGGCGGATGATAGCGGGCCAGCGCGCTCTGCACGATCTGGTAGAGCCGGGCGGTTTCCTCGCCCGACAGACGGCTGCGGCGCTGCCACAGGTCGGCCAGCCCGCCGGCCGGCGTTTCCATCGCCGGGGCCTTCACGGCCGCCCCCCCGCCCGAAGTCGCGTACATATCGATGGCCCTCCCGGATGCCGCGTCAGTGCGGAGCATTCTGGTGCGGGCCCGACACCCTCAACAAGACGACTTAAGACATGCACCGAACGGCATAGAAAGGCCGGCGCGGCGAGCGACATCGGCCATTCGGCCGGGATGCGCGCCCCATGCCCCTCGCCGCCCCCACCCGGGACGCAGCGGATCCGGCTCCGCCGGTCCGCCAGCGTCGCCCCCTGGGAGGCGCGCGAAGCGCGTAGGGGGGTCAGCGCTTTGCGCCGGTCTTGATGTTCCAGCCGAACTTGACCGCGCCGCCCAGCCCGCCCTTGGCATCCTGCGGCTTGTATTCGAATTCGATGTCTTCGTAGAAGAAAGACACCGTTTCGGTAATGTCGCCGCCCGAGGCGCCGGAAGGGCTGATGCTGGTGATGTTGACCGCCTTGAAGGTGACCTTCAGGAAGTCCTGCTGGCCGTCGCCGGCCTTGCGCGAGGTCAGCGTCACGGTGGCCACGGGCCGGCCGGTGGCCAGCGCCTTGGCCAGCGTGGGCGAGGCCTTGTCGTAGTGGTGGACGAAGCTGAAGTCGCCGGCCGAGGCCTGGCCGACGCCGCTGCCGCCGCCGGCGCTGCGGGCGACGACGTTGGTCGCACCCCAGCCCCAGCTGAGCACGTCGATTTCGTTTTCGTGGCCTTCGCGGCTCGACTCGCCGTCGATCCCTTCGAACTTCAGGAATGCGTCAATGCTCATGTTGTTTCGCTCCTATCGTGTGAAAGCGGGGGTGTGCTCGGCACATTGCTAGGACGAAGCTGGCCGCCCGTTTTTCAAGCGACAAACGGCATAGGTCGAGTTGCACAAAAAACAGGCGCGGTTTTCAAAATCCGCCGGCCTGCCCGTCTTATAGACATAAGCAGGCATACCCCGACCCTTTCAACGGAACCGCGACCGTGCCATCCGCCGAAGAATCGCTGCGCCAGGGCGACACCGCCGCCGCGTTGCAGCAGCTCACCGAACAGGTGCGCCGCCAGCCGGGCGACGCGCGCCTGCGCGTCTTCCTGTCGCAACTGCTGATGGTGACCGGCCAGTGGGAGCGCGCCGGCAACCAGCTCGGCGTGGCCGCCGAGCTCGACGCGGCCGCCATCCCGATGCGCCAGATCTACAGCGACGCCATCCGCTGCGAACAACTGCGCACGGAGGTATTCGCCGGCCACAAGGCGCCGATGGTGTTCGGCCAGCCCGAGCAGTGGCTGGCGCTGCTGATCGAGGCGCTGCTGCGCCAGGGGCAGGGCGAAGACGCGCTGGCGGCCGACCTGTCGGCCCGCGCCTTCGACGAGGCGCCCGCCAGCGCCGGCGCCATCGACGGCACGCCGTTCGCCTGGATCGCCGACGCCGACATGCGGCTGGGTCCGGTGCTGGAGGCCGTCATCAATGGCCGCTATTACTGGGTGCCGTTCGCGCAGCTATTGCAGGTCGACATCGAGGCGCCCGAAGATCTGCGCGATGTCGTCTGGAGCCCGGCCCACTTCAAGTTCGCCAACGGCGGCGAGGCGCTGGCGCTGATCCCCGCCCGCTACCCCGGCTCGCACGCCGCCGGCGACGGCGCCCTGCAGCTGGCGCGCAAGACCGACTGGCGCGAGCCGCGACCGGGCTTCTTCGAAGGCATCGGCCAGCGCCTGTTCAGCACCGACGCGGGCGACCGCGCGCTGCTGGAGACCCGCTGCATCGTCCTCCAACCGCGAGCCGATGGCTGAGCCCGCCGCCGCCGAGCGCCTGCAGCCCTCGCTGCTGGACCGGCTCATCGACGACGAACCCGACCAGCGCAGCGAGCCGCGCGAGGCCCGCGTGCTGACCAAGCAGGCGCTGCGCACGGCGGTGCTGCGCGACCTGGCCTGGCTGTTCAACGCCAGCAACCTGGAAGACCGGATCGACGCGGCGCGCTATCCCGAAGTGCGCAAATCGGTGCTCAATTACGGACTGCCGCAGCTGTCGGGCGGCTATGCTTCCAGCGTCGATCCCGGCCGGCTCGAATCCATCGTGCGCGACGCCGTGATGCTGTTCGAGCCGCGCATCATCGCCTCGTCGCTGGTGATCGAAGCCGTGCTCGACCGCTCCATCCTCGACCTGCACAACCAGATCGGCCTGGTCATCCGCGGCCTGTTGTGGGCGCAGCCGGTGCCGCTGGAATTCGTGCTGCGCACCCAGCTCGACCTGGAGGACGGCGCCATCGTGGTGGTCGACGCCGGCCGCCCCAACGCCTGAAGGCGCCGCCATGGACCCGCGCCTGCTGCGCCACTACAACCTCGAACTGCAGCACCTGCGCGAGATGGGCGCCGAGTTCGCGCGCCAGTTCCCGAAGATCGCGGCGCGGCTGGGCATGGAAGGCATCGAGGTGGCCGATCCCTACGTGGAGCGGCTGCTCGAAGGCTCGGCCTTCCTGGCGGCACGCGTCCAGCTCAAGCTGGAAGAGGAATTCCCGCGTTTCACCCAGCGGCTGCAGCAGATCCTGTATCCGCACGCATTGCAGCCGGTGCCGTCGATGCTGATCGCGCAGCTGCGGCCCAACCTGGACGAGCCCAAGCTGGCCGACGGCGTGGCCATCGCGCGCGGCACCGCGCTCACCGGCCGCAAGCCGGCCGGCGAGCCCACCGCCTGCGAATTCCTGACCGGCCACGAGGTGACGCTGTGGCCGCTGGAAGTGGCGCAGGTGCGCTACCAGAGCCACGCGCCCGACCTCAAGCTGACCGCGCTGCCGTTCGCGCGCCAGATCAAGGGCGCGCTGCGGCTGCGGCTGAAGGCCACCGCCGGCCTCACGCTGGCGCAGCTCGCGCTGGACCGCCTGCGGCTGTATTTCGGCGGCGTCGACGACACCGCCTTCCAGCTGCACGAACTGGTGACCGGCAACGCGCTCGGCGTGCTGGTGGCGGTGCCGGGCGGCGAGATCGCGCCGGCGGTGCTGCCGGCCGACGCCATCGCCCCGGCCGGGCTGGACGACGACGAGGCCCTCTTGCCGATGACGCCGCCGTCGTTCCAGGGCCACCGCCTGCTGCAGGAATACTTCGCCTTCCCGCAGCGCTACCTGTTCGCCGATCTGGACGGCCTGTCGCAGATCCTGCCGCGCTGCGCCGCGCCGGAGATCGAGATCGCGATCCTGCTGGGCGTGGGCGATGCCACGCTGGAACATCGCGTCTCGGCCGAGAACCTGCTGCTGAACTGCACCCCCGCGGTCAACCTGTTCCCGCGCCGCGCCGACCGCATCCTGGTGGCCGACGGCCAGCACGATTTCCACGTCGTGCCCGACCGCACCCGGCCGCTCGATTTCGAGGTGCACTCCATCCTCGAACTGAAAGGCTATGCCGCGGGCAACGACCGCGAGCAGACCTTCCATCCGCTGTATGCCGCCTTCCACGGCGAGCCGGTCGACCACCAGGCCTACTACACCCTGTGGCGCGAGCCGCGCAGGCTGTCGGACCGCCGCAAGCGAGAAGGCCACCGTTCCAGCTACGTCGGCCGCGAGGTGTACGCGGCGCTGGTCGATCCGCGCGAAGCGCCGTACCGCCAGGACCTGCGCCAGCTGGCCTTCAACACGCTGTGCACCAATCGCGACCTGCCGCTGATCATGCCCGTCGGCGGCGGCCGCAGTGATTTCACCCTCGACATCTCGGCGCCGGTGGAATCGGTGCGCTGCGTGAAGGGCCCGTCGCGCCCGCATGCGCCGGGGCTGGACGCCGGCTCGGGCTGGCGGCTGCTCAATCTGCTGTCGCTGAACTACCTGTCGCTGCTCGACGACACCGGCGGCGACGGCGCGGCCGCGCTGCGCGCCCTGTGCGCGCTGTACGTGGCGGAGGGCGACGCCGCCGGCCGCAACCAGGTCAACGGCCTGCTGCGGGTGGCCTCGCGCCCCGTGGTGCGCCGCCTGCCGATGCCGGGCCCGATCGCCTTCGGCCGCGGCATCGAGATCACGCTCACCTTCGACGAACTGGCGTTCCAGGGCGCCAGCGCCTATCTGCTGGGCACCGTGCTGGACCGCTTCCTGGCCCGCCACGCCTCGCTCAACAGTTTCGTGCAGACGGTGATCCATTCCACCTCGCGCGGCGAGATCGCGCGCAAGGCGCCGCGATGCGGGACCAGGCCGATCCTGTAGCGCCGGCCTGCGCCGGCGCCGCCGCGCTGCACCGTTATCTCGACCGCGTGGCCGCGGCGCCGTACCGGCACGACCTGTTCCAGGTGCTGCGCACGATCGAGGCGCTGACGCCCGAACTGCCGCGCCTGGGCCAGGCCTACCGGATCGGCGACGAGCCGATCCGCATCGGGCAGGGCGCGGCGCTGGAATTCGCGCCGTCGCCGGTATCGCGCCTGCAGCGCGACGGCGACGGCCGCCCGCGGCTGGAGCAGGCGGTGCTGGGCCTGCTGGGCCCCAATGGCCCGCTGCCGCTGCACCTGACGGATTTCGTGCGCGAACGGGTGCTGCACCACGGCGACCGCACGCTGGCTCGCTTTCTGGACATGCTGGCGCACCGCCAGATCTTGCTGTTCTACCGCGCATGGGCGCAAAGCCAGCCGGCCACCGGCCTGGACCGCCCGCGCGACGACCCCTACGCGCGCTACGTGGGCGCACTGATCGGCATCGGCCTCCCTGAACTACGCCACCGCGACGCCGTCCCCGATTACCTGAAGCTGCACTACGCGGGCCTGTTCAACGGCGCCGCGCGCCAACCCGAAAACCTGGCCGCGATCCTGTCCGGCTATTTCCGCGTCCCGGTGGAAATCCAACCCTACATCGGCCATTGGATGCGCATCCCGCGCCGCGACCGCCTCGTCCTGCGCGCCCCGCCGCGCGGCATCCGCCGCCACGCAATGGGCGTCTGGCCGTTGGGCGGCGGCGCGCTGCTGGGCCGCACCGTCTGGGACAGACAGCACAAATTCCGCCTGCAAGCCGGCCCGCTAACCCTCGCCCAATACGAAGACTTCCTCCCCGGCGGCTCGGCCCTGCCCGCCCTGGTCGCCGCCGTGCGCTTCTACCTGAGCCAGGAACTCGACTGGGACCTGCGCCTGGTACTGAAGAAAGACGACGTACCCCGCATACGCCTCGGCCAGGCTGGCAGACTGGGATATACCACTTGGCTGGGACGACGCCGGGTCAATACCGATGCTGATGATCTCATGCTCGATGCTGACAATAGAGTGGTGCGGTGAAGGAGAAGTGGCGTACTTAAGGCGTTCGGAGACCGTTGGGCGGCCCTGGGGGGGCGCAGAGGAGTCGGTCCTCCAGCCCCTCGGGGGGCTTCCGGACACCGCTTCGGCCCGCTCGTACGGGCCCGTGCGGGCCCTCCCTTCGCGTGCGCCTCGTGCGCCTCGCTCGCCTCCTATGCGCCCCCCAGGGCCGCCCAACGGTCTCCGAACTCACGTCAGCGGCTCACACTCGTCGCGTTGACGGTCTGCGTGCTTGGCCCTTCGTGGGTAGCGTTCGCTGTGCACAGAAAGAGTTGCTGGCGCCCGTTCGCAGGGCGCCGCCTATGGCGGTCCCTGCGAACGTACATGGCAGTGGCTTGCCGATGGCGTTTGTACGGGCGAGGGCCGGTGCTGCACAGCGGCCGTGGTGCGTCGAGTCGACCGTTGTTTACCCGGCCAAGGTCAGCCAGCGGCCTGCGACGGCCGCTGACCATGTATCTGCGCAGACCGTCCCTGCACCAACAACCGATGCCAGCCAAGCCACGTATGTGCGCCGGGACCGCCATAGGCGGCGCCCGGCGAACGGGCATCAGCAACTCTTTCTGTGCACAGTGAACGCCACCCACGAAGGGCCAAGCACACAGCCCGTGCCCGGGGCGAGAGTGAGCCGAAAACGTCAGGCCGACGGGGTGGGGGCGGGCCTGGGGCGCGCATAGGAGGCGAGCGAGGCGCACGCGAAGGGAGGGCCCGCACGGGCCCGTACGAGCGGGCCGAAGCGGTGTCCGGAAGCCCCCCGAGGGGCTGGAGGACCGACTCCTCTGCGCGCCCCAGGCCCGCCCCCACCCCGTCGGACGTTTTAGAACTCAAACCCCCATGTACCGCATTCAGCCTATTGCCCCACCCCCTTGAAAAAACCCACCCCAAGTTTCGTCTTTACAGCAAGGCGGCCCCAACGCAAGAGGCCCGCATTTCGCCAACGCTATCGAGTGAAAGGTCGGAAATGGCAGAGATCAGCCGCGTGGCCCTGTTCGGCAAGCTCAATCCGCTGGCCTACAAGGCCATCGAAGGCGCGACGGTGTTCTGCAAGTTGCGCGGGAATCCCTATGTGGAGCTGGAGCACTGGCTGAACCAGCTATTGCAGTTGCAGGATTCCGACCTGCATCGGATCCTGCGCCACTACAACGTCGACGCCTCCGTGCTGGCCCGCGACCTGACCGCCGCGCTGGACCGCCTGCCGCGCGGCGCGACTTCGATCAGCGACCTGTCCGAACACATCTCCGACGCCGTCGAGCGCGCCTGGGTCTACGGCACGCTGATGTTCGGCGAATCCCAGGTACGCAGCGGCCACGTGCTGGTCGGCCTGCTCAAGACCCAGCGCCTGGCCCATCCGCTGCTGGCCATCTCGCGCCAATTCGAACGCGTCAAGCTCGAGGACCTGTGCGAAAACTTCGCCCGCATCGTCGGCGGCTCCCCCGAGGCGCAATTGCGCGCGCAGGACGGCAGCGGCTATGGCCAGGCCGCGCCCGGCGAGGCTTCCGACGCGCTGGCGCCGGCGCAGATGGGCAAGCAGGACGCCCTCAAGCGCTTCGCCGTCGACCTGACCGATAAGGCGCGCAAGGGCGAACTCGATCCGGTCACCGGCCGCGACGAGGAAATCCGGCAGATCGTCGACATCCTGATGCGCCGCCGCCAGAACAACCCGCTGCTGACCGGCGAGGCCGGGGTCGGCAAGACCGCGGTGGTCGAAGGCTTCGCGCAGCGCCTGGCGCGCGGGGACGTGCCGCCGCAGTTGCGGGAGGTATCGCTGCTTACGCTCGACATCGGCCTCTTGCAGGCCGGCGCCAGCATGAAAGGCGAGTTCGAGCAGCGCCTGCGCCAGGTGATCGACGAAGTGCAGGCCAGCGAAAAGCCCATCATCCTGTTCATCGACGAAATCCACACCCTGGTGGGCGCCGGCGGCGCGGCCGGCACCGGCGATGCGGCCAACCTGCTCAAGCCCGCGCTGGCGCGCGGCAATCTGCGCACCGTGGGCGCCACCACCTGGGCCGAATACAAGAAGTACATCGAGAAGGATCCGGCGCTGACCCGCCGCTTCCAGGTGGTGCAGGTGCCCGAGCCCGACGAGGCCAAGGCCGTGCAGATGCTGCGCGGCGTGGCCGCGGTGCTGGAATCGCACCATCGCGTGCAGCTGCTGGACGAGGCGCTGGAAGCGGCCGTCAAGCTGTCGCACCGCTACATCCCGGCGCGCCAGCTGCCCGACAAGGCGGTCAGCCTGCTCGACACCGCCTGCGCGCGCGTCGCGGTCAGCCAGCACGCCACGCCGCCGGCGGTGGAAGATTGCCAGCGCCGCATCGAGGCGCTGTCGATCGAACGCGACATCGTCCGCCGCGAGGCCGGCATCGGCATCGACAACGCCGCCCGCCGGGCCGAAATCGGCCAGTTGCTGGCTGCCGAGCAGGATCGGCTGGCCACCCTGCAGGCGCAGTGGAACGAAGAAAAGCGCCGGGTCGACCGCATCCTGGAACTGCGCGGCGAACTGCGCCGCGCGGGGCAGGCGGTGGATGCGCCGGCCGGCGACGCTGGCGAGAGCGCCGGCGACGGGGCAGCCACCGCGTCGTCCGCCGCGTCCGCGTCCTTCTCCGCGACGGCTGCCGATCCCGCCGGTGCCGGCGATGCCTCGGCCGCGTCCTCGTCCGACCCGGCCGCCGATCCGGCCCTGGCCGGCAAGCTCGCCGAACTGCGCGCCCTGCAAGCCGAACTGGCCGAAGTCCAGGGCGAAACCCCGCTGGTCCTGTCCACCGTCGACGAAGCCGCGGTCGCCTCGGTCGTCGCCGACTGGACCGGCATTCCCGTCGGCCGCATGGTCAAGAACGAAGTCAGCGCCGTGCTGCAACTGGCCGACGCCCTGAACCGCCGCGTGATCGGCCAGCGCCACGGCCTGGAGATGATCGCCCGCCGCATCCAGACCTCGCGCGCCCGCCTGGACAACCCCAACAAGCCGATCGGCGTCTTCATGCTGTGCGGCACCTCCGGCGTGGGCAAGACCGAGACCGCGCTGGCGCTGGCCGACGCCCTGTACGGCGGCGAGCAGAACGTCATCACGATCAACATGAGCGAGTTCCAGGAAGCGCACACCGTTTCCACGCTCAAGGGCGCGCCGCCCGGCTACGTCGGCTACGGCGAAGGCGGCATCCTGACCGAGGCCGTGCGCCGCCGCCCGTACAGCGTGGTGCTGCTGGACGAAGTCGAGAAGGCCCACCCCGACGTGCACGAAATCTTCTTCCAGGTCTTCGACAAGGGCTGGATGGAAGACGGCGAAGGCCGCTACATCGATTTCAAGAACACCATCATCCTGCTCACCTCCAACGTCGGCTCCGACCTCATCATGGGCCTGTGCAAGGATCCCGAGCTGCTGCCCGACCCGGAAGGCCTGGCCAAGTCGCTGCGCGAACCGCTGCTCAAGGTATTCCCCGCCGCGCTGCTGGGCCGCGTGGTCACCATCCCCTACTACCCGCTGTCCGACGAAATGATGGCCCAGATCGTGCGCCTGCAGCTCGACCGCATCGGCCGCCGCGTGCGCGAGAACCACAAGGTGCCGTTCGACTACGACGACGAGATCGTGCGCCTGATCGTCTCGCGCTGCACCGAGGCCGAGTCGGGCGGCCGCGTGATCGATGCGCTGCTCACCAACACCGTGCTGCCGCGCGTGGCCACCGAATACCTGACGCGGCTGACCGAGGGCCGCGAACTGAACCGGGTGGCGCTGTCGGTGCGCGACGGCGAATTCGCCTACGCCTTCGATTGACGGCCGCGCGCCGAGCCACAGGAAGCGGACCGCTGCGATGCCCACCAAGCCCCTGATGACATTCGAGTCGCCCGCCGGCGACGACCTGCTGTTCTCCAGCCTGCGCGGCAGCGCCGAGCTGGGCCGTCCCTACGAATACGAGGTCACGCTGCTGTCGCGCAATCCCTCGGTCGACCTGCGCTCGCTGGTCGGCCAGCGGGTGGCGGTCGAGCTGGGCCTGCCCGACGGCACCCGCCGCAAGTTCCACGGCTACGTGGTGCGCTTCCGGCAGACCGGCATGCGCGGCCGCTACCACGTCTACCAGGCCAGCCTGCGGCCCTGGCTGTGGCTGCTCAGGCGCCGCACCAACTCGCGCATCTATCCGTCGGTGCCGGCGCAGTCCGGCGGTTCGCCGCCGCCGGCGCCGCGCGCGCCGTTGACGGCCAAGGGCGTGGTGGAACATGTCTTCAACGACAAGGTCTACCAGCGCATCGATTTCGGCGCCGGCATCGACTGGCACATCCAGAACCGCGAAATGCCGGAGCGCGACTTCTGGGTGCAGTACCGCGAGTCGGATTTCAACTTCGTCAGCCGCCTGCTCGAAGACGAGGGCGTCCACTACTGGTTCTGGGACAAGCAGGGCGACGAGCAGATGCGCATCGCCGACACCCTGTCGGCGCACGACACCGTGCCCGGCTACGAAACGCTGCCCTTCGGCCGGCTGCAGGACGACAACGAAGTCGTGCACGCATGGCGGCCCCGCGTCAACCTGCGCACGCCCGCCGCGCGCGTGATGGACTACGACTTCACCCATCCGCCCCCATTGGACCCGGGCGCCGTGCTGAACATGCAGCTGGACCGCCAGCACCTGGATCTGGACGTCCAGCTCGACGACTTCCCCGACCTCGAACTGTTCGAGTATCCGGCCCGCTTCCTCACCGACAGCCAGGGCGGCAGCCGCGCGATGGCGCGCGCCGACGAAGCCGGCGCCGATTGGTGCGGCGCCTCGGGCGAAACCAACGCGCGCGGCCTGGCCGTGGGCACGCGGTTCAAGCTCGAAGGCCATCCACGCGCCGAGCAGAACGACGAATACGTCGTCATCCGCGCCGAATACGAACTCGACTTCGCCGACTACGAAGGCCTGGACGACACGCCCCAGCTCACCCGCTACACTTGCCGCTTCGACGCCCTGCCCGCCTTCCGCCCCTACGCGCCGGCGCGCAGCACCCCGCGGCCGCGCGTGCGGGGCCCGGAGACGGCGATCGTCGCCGGCCCGGCGGGCGAGGAAATCCACACCGACGAATACGGCCGGGTCAAGGTCCAGTTCCTGTGGGACCGCGAAGGCACGCAGGACGAGAACAGCTCCTGCTACGTGCGCGTGTCGCATCCCTGGGCCGGCAACCAGTGGGGCATGATCGCCATCCCCCGCATCGGCCAGGAAGTGATCGTCGATTTCCTGCAAGGCGACCCCGACCGCCCCATCATCACCGGCCGCGTCTACAACGCCGCCAACATGCCGCCCTACGACCTGCCGCTGAACAAGACGCAGACCGGCATCAAGACGCGCTCCACGCCCGGCGGCACGATCCAGAACTTCAACGAGCTGCGCTTCGAGGACAAGAAGGGCGAAGAGCAGGTCTACATCCACGCCGAACGCAATATGGACGTGAAGGTCGAGAACGACAGCTCGCTGTCGGTCGACGCCAACCGCGCCGTGAGCGTCGGCGCCAGCCGCACCACCACCATCAAGGGCGACTTCGACAAGCTGTTCATCAAGAACAAGCACCACGTCGAAGTCGACAAGGGCGAGGACTACACCGTCAAGGAAGGCGGCCAGGTCATCCGCGTCAACAGCGGCGGCCAGTACCTGGGCTCGAAATCCGGCAAGCAGGAGTTCTACACCGACACCGGCCAGCAGGTCACCGTGCTGGGCTCGGAAGGCCAGAAGGTGTACGTGCAGGGCGGCCAGGGCGTGACCGTCACCGACGGCGACGCGGTGCTGTACGTCAGCGGCCACGACCGCAAGGTGGGCGCCAGCAACATCGAGCACGTGGCGATGGCGGGCGACATCAACCAGATCGCCAGCAACACCTATTTCGCCCAGGGCGCCGACCTCAAGTTCAAGTCCACCGGCCAGGTGCTGTTCGCCTGCGACGGCGATTTCAAGATCATGAACGGCGGCAGCTACTCGGTCACCAACATGGGCTCGACCACCGCCACCAAGCTCGGTTCGTGGACGGACCTGACGGTATCGATCGGCAACACCACCAGCCTGGCGCTGACCAACGCCACCAGCATGGGCCTGACCAACAGCACCTCGATATCGCTGAAGCTGGACACCTCGGTCGGCGTGTCGTTCGGCTGCAAGCTTTCCGCCGACCTCAGCAATACGCTGCTGAAGGTCGACAGCGCCGGCATGAACACCGAGCTGGCCACGCTCAAGCTGATCAACGGCGGCGGCGGAGGCGGCGGCGGAGGAGGGGGGGCCGCCGGTCCGTACACCGGCTGGGGCATCGCCAGCATCGTCGGTTCCATCGTGTCCGGCGCCGCCAGCTATTTCAATCTCTTCTCGGCCAGCGGCGCGATCACCATCGGCGCGTTCGACCACTCGGACGGCAAGACCCCGTACCAGGCCGCCTGGGAAAAGGCCGGCAACAGCATCGCCGAAGGCTTCTACCCCGACATCTCGCCGCCCGCGCCGCCCACCGCCGACGAGCAGCAGGCCGATCGCGACGCCAGCCTGCCGCCGGCCGACCCGGCCGCCGCCGGCCAGGGCATCAGCCTCTCGGCGCCCTCGGCGGGCACGCCGCGATAACGGCGCCGCGCGATGCAGGTGCTCAAGCCACTCACCCTGGGGGTCGGCACGCGCAGCCTGGAATGGCGCCGCCGCTTCGGCATGGCGGTCACCGTGTCGTGCTACTTCTCGTACGCCGGGCCCGGCGCCGCCACGCTGCGCACCGACGTGTCGATGTGGTCGATGCTGGCGCGCGAGATGGCCATGCCGCTGATCGACGAGGGTTTCCCCAAGCGGACCCCGGAGTTCCTGGTCTGGGGCGCCGCCTGCCCGCCCGAGGGGCCGGCCACGGCCTGCGCGGTGCGCGCGCGCGTGGGCCGGCTGGAGAAGCGGCTGGTCGTCTCCGGCGACCGCTACTGGGACGGCGACCGCATCAGCGCGCCGCAGCCTTTCCACTTCATGCCGCTCGACTGGCACCACGCCTACGGCGGCCCCGACTTCGCCGCCAACCCGCTGGGCCGCGGCCGCGCGCCCGACGCCAAAGGCGTGGTCTGGCTGCCCAACGTCGAGCTGCCCCAGGCCCGGCTGACCGCGCGCCGCCAGGCGCCGCCGCCGGCCGCCTTCGGCTACGTCGACCCGGCCTGGCCGCAGCGCGCGTCGCTGCGCGGCACCTACGACGAAAACTGGTACCGCGAACATTCGCCCGGCCTGGCGCCCGACGTCGACTGGCGCCACTTCAACCTCGCCCCGCAGGACCAGTGGTTCGACGCCCCGCTGCGCGGCGACGAGGACTTCGAATTCGAGCACATGCATCTGCACAAGCCGCTGGTGTCGGGCCGCCTGCCCGGCCTGCGCGCGCGCTGTTTCATGCAACTGCGCGACGGCACGCGCCGCGAGGCGCCGCTGGCGCCCACCACCATCTGGTTCCTGCCGCACCTGGAATGCGGCATCCTGCTGTTCCACGGCATGATCGAAACCCGCAGCGAAGACGGCGAAGAAATCGACGTCCTGATGGCCGCCTGCGAACGGCTGGACGAACCGCGCTCCGACGCCCACTACCACGAGGTCATGAGCAAACGGCTGCATCCGCAGGCCGGCCACATCTACGCGCTGCGCGACAGCGACCTGGTGCCGGCCGGCATGCTCGGCGCCGATCCCGATTTCGAGTCCGCTCAGCAGGACTACGCGCCGGCCGGCCTGCGCGCCGACGCCCAGGTGCGCAAGGTGCAACTGCAGGTGGAGCGCGTGCGCCAGCGCCTGCGCCTGCAAGGGGTCGATCCCGACAAGATCGGCGTGCGCGTGCCCGAACGCGAAAAGCCGCCCAGCCTGGACGAACTGCCCGACTACCTCGAGCGCCAGCTGGCCGCCGCCGCCGAGCAGCAGAAGGCGGCCGCCGCCGAAAGCGTGCAGATGATGCGGCGCGCCCGCGCCCAGGCCGACGCGCTTGGGGTCGACCCCGCCACGCTCGGCCATCGCGGCCCGCCGGATTTCAAGGCCGACGAATACCTGGCCCGCATCCGGCAGGCCGCCGCCGTCGCCGGCAAGCCGGTCGACAACCTGCCCGCCCTGCAGGCCAAGCTCAAGCAGGCCCAGGCCGTGGCGCGCCTGAACTACCTGTGCACCGCGCACGCCCAGCCGCCGGCGCCGCCCATGGACCCGGCACGCGCCGCGCGTGCCCGCGCCGAAGTGCAGCGCCGCCTGGCCGCCGGCGAAAGCCTGGCGGCGGTCGACCTGACCGGCGCCGACCTGTCGGGGCTGGACCTGCGCGGCGCCGATTTCTCGGCCGCGCACCTGGAATCGGCCGACCTGTCGCGCGCCAACCTGTCGGGCGCCGATTTCTGCATGGCCGTGCTGGCGCACGCCAACCTCGAAGGCGCGGTGGCGATCGGCACCCTGTTCATGGGCGCCAACCTGGCCAAGGCCCGGCTGGCCGGCGCCGTGTTCGACCGCGCCAACCTCGACCGCGCCGTCATGATGCAGACGCAGTGGCTCGACCTGAGCCTGCGCGGCGCCGTGCTGACCGGCATCCAGTGGTTCGAATCCGCCTTCGCGCCGGCCGACTGGAGCGGCGCCACGGCCGACGGCCAGACCTTCCTCAAGGCCGACCTGAAGCAGATGCTGTGGGAAGGCGTGCGGATGCGCCAGGCCACCTTCATCGAATGCGACCTGAGCGGCATCGACCTGCGCGGCGCCGACCTGGCCGAAGCGTCGTTCGTCGGCTGCAAGGGGCAGGGCGCCCAATGCGCCGGCGCCAACCTCGAACGCGTGGCCTTCGCGCAGGGCTGCGATTTCTCCGGCGCGGTGTTCACCGGCGCCCGGCTGCCGCGCGCCAACTTGCGCGGCGCGCGGCTGGCCGGCTGCGACTTCGGCGGCGCCGTGCTCGACGGCGCCGACCTGTCGGAAGCCGCCCTGGCCGGCGCAGCGCTGCCGCGCGCCAGCCTGCGCGGCAGCCTGCTGGTCAAGACCGACCTGCGCGATGCCCGGGCCGGCGGCGTCAACCTGAAGGATGCCATCCTGCAACGCGCGCTGCTCACCGGCGCCGACCTGCGCCATGCCAACCTGTACGGCAGCGACCTGTCGCGCGTGGCGGTGGACGACGCCACGCTGCTAGAAGGCGCGCTGGCCGACCGCGCGCGGCTGCACCCGCGCCTGCCGCCCGGCCGCGCGGCCGAAGAAGGCGCATCATGACCCCGCAGGAACTGGTCAGCCACGTCTACTACGGCGAGCCCATCATCGGCCTGTCGTTCGCCGGCGCCGACCTGCGCGGCCTGCTGCTGGCCGGCGGCATCTTCCAGCAGGCGGATTTCTCCCACGCCGACCTGCGCGGCGCCGACCTGCGCGAATCGGTATTCGACCAGTGCGTGTTCGACCACGCCATGCTGTCGGGCGCCGCGCTGCGCGGCGCGATGCTGCACCAGTGCGCCGCCGCCCACGCCACGTTCGAAGATGCCGTGCTGCGCAACGCCAACATCGTGCAATGCCGGCTCGACCACGCGCGCATGGCGGGCGCCGATTTCAACCTCGGGGTCATCGACCGCAGCACGCTGCAACAGGCCGACCTGCGCCGCGCCGTGTTCGACCGCAGCTCGCTGCTGGGCGCCGACCTGACCGGCGCCGCGTTCGACGGCGCCACGCTCACGCAGACCACCCTGTCGTCCTGCCTGGCCGCGCATTCCACCTGGGAAGGCGCCAGGCTGTCGATCACCGCCTTCCACCAGATGGACCTGGCCGGCCACCGCTTCGCCGGCATGTCGCTGCCGCGCTGCCAGTTCTTGGACAGCCGGCTCGACGGCGCCGACTTCAGCGACGCCGTCATCCGCCAGTGCAACTTCACCGGCGCCCAGCTGGACGGCGCCAATTTCGCCCGCGCGCGCGCCGCCTTCGCGCTGTTCCCCCAGGTCCGCGCCGAACGCTGTTCCTTCAGCGAGGCCGAATTGAACAACGCGATCTTCGCCGGCGCCACGCTGGCCGGCTGCCGCTTCGACCGCGCCGTCCTGCAGCAGGCCATATTCAGCGACGCCGACCTGCGCGGCAGCCTGTTCAACCATGCCGACCTGACCTACGCCGACTTCTCGCGCGCCGTGCTCGAAGACGCCGACCTGCGCGGCGCCGCCATGCCGCGCGCCAACCTGCACGCCGTGCGCGACGACCGCGCCCAATACACCGACCGCGCCCGCGCGCTCGGCACCGACCCGGTCCGCGCCCGCGCCGAACAATGGCAGCCGGCCTGACCGGACATCACCAAGAGGCCTTTCATGAACGTCCTAGCCACCCGACACGCTGCGCCCGCCGAACGGCCACATCTCCATGCCGCCGACGGTCCCTCGCCGGCCGTCCCCGACCCTGGCGCGGCGGCGCCGGCCGCCGACTGCTCCGTACCTGCGCACGCGTGCGCCACCGTCTGCCTGGCGGCAGACGCCCACTACATCCTCGCCATCGGCACGCTGCGCCTGCGCGCCGTGCGCGCCGCCGGCTGCCTGCTGATGCCCGAAGCAGGCGACACCGTGGCCTGGTGGCGCGGCGACGGCGACGGCGGCTACATCCTGTCCGTGCTCGCACGCGCCAACGCCGGCCCGCAGCGCCTGCTGCTCGACGGCGACGCCGAGATCGAGGCGCGCGGCGGCGCGCTGACCCTGCAATCGGCGCAGGCCGTCACGCTGCGCGGCGCCCGCCTGGCGGTCGACGCCGACGAGCTCCACGTACGCGCCGGCAAGGCGCTGGGCGTGTTCGACGCGCTCGAAACCTTCGGCCGCAGCGTCGTCTCCACCATCTCGGAATGGAAAATCTTCGGCACCGAACTGAGCAGCGTGTTCGACCGCGTCTCGCAATACGCGCGCAGCAGCCACCGCGTCACCGACGGCATCGACCACGTCAGCGCCTCCACGCTCGACCTGCGCGGCAAGCAGATGCTCAACCTGCAAGGCGAGAACGTCATGGCCGGCGGCAGCCGGCTGGTGAAAGTGCAGGGCAAGCAGATCCACCTCGGCTGAGGAGCGCGCCATGTTCGCCAACACCCAGATGGCCGGCACCGACATGGGCTTCCCCGACGTCTGCCTGACGCCGGCCCCGCCCGCCCCGCCCATTCCGGTCCCGTATCCGAACGTCGCGATGGGCATGACCGCGGTGCCCAACGTGGTCAACGTGCTGATCGTCGGCATGCCGGCCCACAACCTCGGCACCTCGGTGCCGATGACCAACGGCGACAACGCCGGCGTGGCCACCGGCGTGGCGTCGGGCACCGTGATGGGGCCGTCGCGCCATCTGACCGGCGCCTTCACCGTGCTGATCAACGGCATGCCGGCCACCCGCATGACCAGCATGTCGCTGCAGAACAGCACCAACTGCCCCGGCATGCGGGCGGTGCCCAGCCAGCCGGTCGTCGTGCTGCTGGCGCCCTGAGGCCGCTTTCGTGAACCCGCCATCGAGGAGGCCATCGTGCCCGCGTCCCCTCCGCCCCTGATCCTCGCGGCCGTGACCCTGAACGGGGTGCCGCTGCCCGGCGCCGCGCCGGCGGCGCAGTTCGATCCGCGCGGCGGCACGGTCGGCCGCGCCGACAGCAACCACCTCGTGCTGCCCGACCCCGACCGCACGGTCTCGCGCGTGCACGCGCAGATCGCCTGGCGCGGCGGCGGCTACGTGCTGATCGACCGCGGCAGCAACCCCGTCCAGGTCAACGGCCGCGCGCTGGAGCCCGGCCAGGAAACCCCGCTGGCCGACGGCGACGCCATCCAGGTCGGCGGCTACGTGCTGCGCGCCACGCTATCCGGCGCGCCCCCGTCCTCTGCGCCCCCGCCCGCCGCCGCGCAGCCCGCCGGCGGCCCGGTCGACCTGTTCGCCGGCCTCGGCCCCGCGGCCCCGGCCTCCGCGGACGATCCCTTCGCCGACCTGCTCGCGCCTTCCGATCCGTTCGCCGCAGCGGGGAAGGCGCCGTCCGCGCCCGCTCCCATCCCGGACGACGATCCTTTCGCCGATCTATTGTCCGGCCTCGGTGCCAGTCCCGGCGCGCCGCCCGCTTCCGCGCCGCCGCCTTCGTCCGCATCGCTTCCCGCGGACGGCGCCCTGGGCATCGGCGACCCGCTGGCCAGCACCGATATCGACGACCTGTTCGGCCTGGGCCCGGGCACGAGCGGCGCCGACCCCTTCGCCGACTCGGCCCTTGGCTCGCCGCTGTCCGCGCCCAACACCGCGGCCGGTGCCGATCCATTGGCCAGCCTGCTGGGCGGCGCCGGACCGCAGGCTCCCGCCGCCAGCATTCCCGACGACGTTTTCGAGATCCACGCCGCGTTCACGCCGCCGCGTGAGGCATCGCCAGCTGCCGCGCCACCGCCGGATCTCCTGGCGGATTTCCCGCTCGACCCGCTGCCGGATCCATCGGCCCCCCCTGCGCCAGCCTTCGCGGCGCCCGTCGCGCCTGTCGCGCCCGTCGCGCCCGTCCAGGCCGATCCGCCACCGGCCAGGCCGACGCCCTACGCCCCGCAGTCCGGCGATGCCGCCCTGCTGGCGGCCCTGCAGCAAGGCCTCGGCGTCCCCGGCCTGCAACTTCCCCCGCTGACCCCCGAGTTCGCCCATACCCTGGGCGTGCTGCTGCGCGAAGCCACCCAGGGCACGCTGGACCTGCTGATGGCGCGCGCCGCCACCAAGCGCGAAATACGCGCCGAGGTGACGATGATCGTCGCCAGGGAAAACAACCCGCTCAAATTCTCGCCCACCGTCGAGATCGCCCTCCAGCACCTGTTCGCCTCCATCCCGTCGCGCGGCTTCATGCCCGCCCCCGACGCCATGCGCGACGCCTACGACGACCTGCGCGCCCACCAGTTCGGCTTCATGGCCGGCATGCGCGCCGCCCTGGCCGGGCTGCTGGAACGCTTCGAGCCGGCGCTGCTCGAACAGCGCCTGTCGGCCGGCACCATGCTCGACAAGCTGCCCATGGCCCGCCGCGCCCGCCTGTGGGACCTGTTCACCCAGCTGTACGGACAGATCTCGCGCGAGGCGGCCGACGATTTCCACCAGGCGTTCGGCAAGGCCTTCCTGAAGGCCTACCAGGAACAGATCGATAGAATGGGATGACCCCGCCCACCCCTACGCGCTTCGCGCGCAAGGAGAAGGCCCACCCCTACGCGCTTCGCGCGCCCCTCAAGGGGCGATGCGGGCGGACCGGCGGAGCCGGATCCGCCGCATCCTGGATGCGGTGGGGTGGGTGGGGCGGGGAGGGGCGGGTTGGGGGATGCGGGGATAGCGTGTAGCGCCATGGAAAAGTGACATGAAGATCCAGATCGCGAGCTTTACCGACCCGGGCGGCCGGGAGCGCAACGAAGACAGCTTTCGCGTCGAAGAATACGGCGCGCTGCGGCTGGCGGTGCTGGCCGATGGCGCCGGCGGCCATGGCGGCGGGGATCTGGCTTCTAAGCTGGTGGTGGACACCGCCGCGGAAGCGCTGCTGCGGCGCGCCCGCGGCGGCGCGCCGGTGTTCGGCTCGAACCTCGTGCGCGCCCTGCTGGAAGCCAACGACGCCGTGCTGGAAGGCCAGAACCAGGGCGGCCGCGGCGCCGACATGCGCTCCACCGCGGTCGTGCTGGCCGTGGACGCCGACCTGGCCCAGGCCAGCTGGGCCCACTGCGGCGACAGCCGGCTCTACTGGCTGCGCAACGGCGCCGTCCAAGCCCGCACCAAGGACCACAGCCTGGTGCAGAGCATGGTCGACGCCGGCATGCTGGACGCCGACAAGGCCCCCGGCCACCCGCAGCGCAACGTGCTGCTATCCGCGCTGGGCAGCGCCGACGACCTCGACATCGCCGGCCTGCCCGAACCCGCCGACCTGCGCGAAGGCGACGCCTTCCTGCTCTGTACCGACGGCCTCTGGGACTACCTCGACGACGCCTTCATCGCCGCCGCCCTGTCCCGCGCCGCCGCGCCCGCCGACTGGCTGGCCGACCTGGCCGCCGCCGTCCGCGCCAAGGCCCGCCCCGGCCACGACAACTACACCGCGATCGCGGTCTGGATCGGCCTGCCCGGCGACGTGACCATCATCAGGCCAAGAGCGGCGGCCGCCCCGGGCCCGGCGCCTTGACCCCGATTCGTCAGCCCTGCATCCAGTCTTCCAGCCGCAGGCCAGGCGTGTCTGCGAAATGGCGGGTATTGTGCGTGACCAGCACCAGTCCCTCCGCTACCGCCTGCGCGGCGATCTGCGTGTCGAGACCGTCCCGGCTCACCCCGCGCCGCCTGTTGTGCGCCTTGATGCAGTGGAGAGGCCGGTGTGCAACAGAGGGGGCTATGGCGCAAATGTCCAGCTTCCGCACGGGAGGACGCCCGTCTCCTATAGGTGTAAATCCGATCGAATATCTGATTTAATTGCCGGGAATTATCCCATCGGCGCCGCCCCGCCGCAGCGCCGAACTATACTGATTCCCATGTCGACCCCAGCAAGCCCCATGAAGCGCGAACGGCGGATCCTGTCGGCGGGCGAGCCTGCCTTCGCCAGCCGCAAATCGGTCGGCGACGACGTCTACGACGTCCTGCTCAGCTATCTCATTTCGCTGAAGATCGCCCCAGGCGCCCGCATCCCGATAGACCAACTCTCCCGGGAACTGAACGTTTCGCAAACGCCGATCCGCGCCGCGCTGATACGGCTCGAAAGCGAAGGCCTGGTGGTCAAGACCCATCTGGTGGGTTTCAGCGCGGCGTCCATGCCCACGCCCGGGCGCTTCGCGGAAATCTACCAGGTCCGCCGGCTGCTCGAGCCCTACGCCGCCAGCCGCGCCGCCCTGACCCTAAGCAAGGCGAAGCTGTCCGAACTCGACGCCCTGCACGACGCGATGCGCCGCCCCGGCGGCCGCGACGCCAGGCTGGCCTACGGCAAATTCGCCACCACCGACGCCAAGTTCCACGCGCTGATCGCCCGCGAAGGCGGCGGCGAGCTGCTGGCCGGCATCCTCGGCAAGCTGCACACCCACATGCACCTTTTCCGCATCCTGTTCCATTCCCAGGTGACCGAAGCCGCCATCGCCGAACACGGCGCCATCATGGCGGCGCTGCACGCCGGCGACGAAGCCGCCGCCGGCAGGGCGATGGAACAGCACATCAACCTCTCGTATCAGCGCGTGGCGCCGATCCTGGAGGCGCTGCCCGACCTGGAGTAGCGGCCGCGGTATCTGACCGCTTTGTCCGTCCGCATTCTCCGATATGGCGGCGAGAGGGAAGACACCCCTAGAGCGCCGGTTTCCCGTTTCACGCTGGAAGCCGCCCATGCCGGACAAGCCTTCAGTCCGGGCGCAACCCGACGACATCTTGCGCGGCAATCCCCATTGCGACAAGGCCCGGCCTACTGCGGCCGGGCGCGCCGCTCAGCCCGCCCCCTTCGCCGACGGCAGCTTCGACACCAGCCGCAGCGACACCGTCAGCCCTTCCAGCTGATAATGCGGCCGCAGGAAGAACTTCGACGAGTAATACCCCGGCGCGCCTTCCACTTCCTCCACCTTCACCTCGGCCGCCGCCAGCGGCTTCTCGGCCTTGGTGTGTTCCGACGAGTTGGCCGGGTCGCCGTCCACGTACTGGCTGATCCAGTTGTTCAGCCACACCTCCATGTCGGACCGCTCCTTGAACGACCCCACTTTGTCGCGCACGATGCACTTCAGGTAGTGCGCGAAGCGGTTGCAGGCGAACAGGTAGGGCAGCCGCGCCGCCAGCGCCGCGTTGGCGGTGGCGTCGGGGTCTTCGTACTCGGCCGGCTTGTGCAGCGACTGCGCGCCGATGAAGGCGGCGAAGTCCGAATTCTTGCGATGGATCAGCGGCATGAAGCCATTCTTGGCCAGCTCGGCCTCGCGCCGGTCGGAAATCGCGATCTCGGTCGGGCACTTCATGTCCACGCCGCCATCGTCGGTGGGGAAGGTATGCACCGGCAGCCCCTCCACCGCGCCGCCCGACTCGATGCCGCGGATGCGCGAGCACCAGCCGTATTCCTTGAACGACCGGTTGATGTTGACCGCCATCGCATAAGCCGCATTGGCCCAGGCATAGCGGCTATGGTCGGCCGCGCCGGTGTCTTCCTCGAAGTCGAACTCTTCCACCGGGTTGGTGCGCGAGCCATAAGGCAGCCGCGCCAGGAAGCGCGGCATGGCCAGCGCCAGATAACGCGAATCCTCCGACTCGCGCAGCGACCGCCAGCCGGCATACTCCGGCGTGGAGAAGATCTTGGTCAGGTCGCGCGGATTGGCCAGCTCCTGCCACGAATCCATCTGCAGCAGCGACGGCGCCGCCGCCGCGATGAACGGCGAGTGAGCCGCCGCGGCCACCTTCGACATTTCGCCCAGCAGCTCCACGTCGGGCGGGCTGTGGTCGAAGTTGTAGTCGCCGATCAGCGCGCCGAACGGCTCGCCGCCGAACTGGCCGTACTCTTCCTCGTACACGCGCTTGAACAGCGGGCTCTGGTCCCACGCCGCGCCCTTGTAGCGCTTGAGCGTCTTGCCCAGGTCGTTCTTGCCGATGTTCATCACGCGGATCTTCAGCCGCTCGTCGGTCTCGGTATTGTTGACGAGGTAGTGCAGGCCGCGCCACGCGCCTTCCAGCTTCTGGAAGTCTTCATGGTGCAGGATCAGGTTGATCTGCTCCGACAGCTTGCCGTCGATCTCGGCGATGATGGCCTGGATCGTCTTGACCACGTCCGTGGAGATCAGCGTCGTCTGCGACAGCGCCTGCGCGGCCAGCGTCTGCACCGCGGCGGCCACGGCGCTGCGCGCCTCGTCGGTCTTGGGCTTGAACTCCTTCTGCAGGAGCGACGAAAAATCGCTGCCTTCCAGGGTCAGGCCCTGGAGGTCGCCTTGGGTCTGGGTCTCGGCCATGTCGTGCCTTCGCTAAGAGGGATGGTTGCGGATCAGGCTTCCGACGCCGGGGCGGCGTCGTCGGCGGGCTTGGCCCGGGAGGCCAGCGATTGCAGCAGCGCGGGGTCTTCCAGCACCTTGGCCAGCAGTTCTTCCGCGCCCGACTTGCCGTCCATGTAGGTGACCAGGTTCGACAGCTGGGTGCGGGCTTCCAGCAGCTTGTTCAGCGCGTCCACCTTGCGCGCGATCACCGCCGGCGAAAAATCCTCCATGCTCTCGAAGGTGATGTCCACGTTCAGGTTGCCTTCGCCCGTGAGCGTGTTGGGCACCTGGAACGCCACCCGCGGCTTCATGGCTTTCATGCGGCTGTCGAAATTGTCGACGTCGAATTCCTGGAACTTGCGCTCGCCCACCGGCGGCAGCGGATCGGCCGGCTTGCCCGACAGGTCCGACAGCACCCCCATCACGAAGGGCAGCTGGATTTTCTTCTCCGAGCCGTACAGCTCGACGTCGTACTCGATCTGCACGCGCGGCGCGCGGTTGCGGGCGATGAATTTCTGGCTGCTGGTCGCCATGCGAGGCTCCTTGCTGAAGAGGTGTCCATCCCGTTAAACGAACGGAGGGCGCCAGGATTGAAAAAAGAACGTGGCCCCTCGCTCTTGAGTTGCACCGCCCAGGGCGCCGCGGATCCGGCTCCGCCGGTCCGCCAGCGCCGCCCCCTGGGGAGAGCGGCCGCAGGCCGCTAGGGGGGGGACCCTACGATCACTTCGACCTGCCGCAAGCCGTCCGGCGCAAGCTCGCGCACGATCTCCAGGAAGCCCTTGTCCATCAGCGAACACGCGCGGCGGATCAAGAGCGGCGCGGGATTGGTCGGTTCGTGCCGCTCCAGGTATTCGCACACAAGGTCCAGCGCGCGCAGCGCATCCTGGCGCGACGCGATCGTGCCGGGCGCGGAACGGACGGGCAGGGGAGCGGCGCCGGCGGCCGGCAGGCCATCGGTCCGTTGCGCCGCGGGCGCGGCGCCATCGGCCGCCCCCGCCGCCTCGCCGGCGCGCGCCGCGGC
>NZ_BAABFO010000031.1:0-55378 GCF_039541095.1 Pigmentiphaga soli | reverse complement strand
GGCGCAGCGGCGGCGGCGGTTGCAGGCGCGGGCGCAGCAGCGGCGGGCGCCTCGGCCGGCGCGGCGCCGGCATCGGCCTCGGCCGCCGGCGCGGCGGGCTTGGGTTCGGCCGGCTCGGGGAAGTTGGCGCCGCTGTTGTTGGCCATGTAGACCACCGCGCGGGCCACTTCGAAATCGTCCAGGTCGGGGTTGCCGCCCTTGGCCGGCATCGCGCCCTTGCCGTGCAGCGCAACCTGCAGCATGGCGTCGAAGCCGGTCTGGACGTACTTGGCCCAGGCGGCGCTGTCGCCGAACTTGGGCGCGCCGGCTACGCCGGCGGCATGACAGGTGGAGCAGACGGCCTTGAACACGGCCTCGCCGGTCTGGAACACGCGCGGCGCGTTGGCGTCGCGCAGCTCGAAGCCGGCCACCGGCGCGATGCGCGCGGCGATGGCGTCGGGGCTTTGCGCGTTGGAGCCGGCGTTGGACCGCGTGCTGTTGGCGACGAAGTTCACGAGCAGCAGGATGATGACGATCGGGACCAGGAAGGCCAGTATGACCACGGTGATCAGCTGCCGGGGCGTCTTGATCGCCGATTCGTGTTCTTCCGAGTGGTTCTGCTGCTCGTTGCTCATTGCCAAATCCTGCAGGTCTGCCGCCCGGAACGGATGCCCGGTGCGAGACGGGTTATGGGTGGTCGAAGCTGAAGCGGGTGCGTCTGTCTCGTACGGTTCTGTGCGCTTTTTACTGCAGCCGCCCGCCGGAAACGGGCCACTTCGCGTTGCAACATCGCGCTCTTTATTCGCACACAAACACCTGATTATAACGGCAGTGCCCCGGATCGGCTCAATCCCGGCCGCGCCGCCGCCGGAAACCGCGCGATCCCGCCTTGTACGCCGGCCGAGACGAAACCCCGCCGGGCAGGGTACAATAAACGGCTTCGCGCCCGTAGCTCAATGGATAGAGTACTGCTCTCCGAAGGCAGGGGTTGCTGGTTCGATCCCAGCCGGGCGCGCCATTCCCGTTCCGGCCTGCATGTCCAGGCAGGCCGGATGCCTTCGCTGCCCAGGCGCTGCGCCGCACAAGCCACAATCGGATTTCCGTCGTTGCCCAAGAGATGGAGATCAGACAGCTCCGATATTTCGTGAAGATCATCGAGCACGGCAGCATGGGGCGCGCGGCCGCCGAGCTCGGCACCACCACGGCCACGCTCAGCCAGCAGGTCAGCCGGCTCGAAGGGCAGCTGGCCACGCGGCTGCTGCTGCGGCGCGCCACCGGCGTGCAGGCGACCGAAGCGGGCCTGACGCTGTTCCAGCAGGCCCAGCTCATCCTGCGGCAGCTCGACAACGCCACCAACCTCGTCCAGAAGGGCCGCCTGACCGGAACCGTCTCGGTCGGGCTGGCGCAGTCGACCGCGGCCATGCTGAGCGTGCCTTTCATCGCCACCATGGGCGAGCGCTATCCGGGCATCCGCCTGCGCCTGTTCGAAGGCCTGTCGGCCAATCTGCTGTCTTTGCTGAACACCCGCCGGATCGACCTGGCGATCCTGTTCGACGACCACGAGGCGCGCCGCTGGAGCGCGGTGCCTCTGCTGCAGGAAGAATTGCTGCTGGTGGGCGCGCCGGGGCTGCCTGGCATGCCTACCGGCCCGCAGGTATCGGTCGAGGAAATCGCCGACCTGCCGCTGCTGATACCGAGCGCGCCCCATACCCTGCGCACCCTGACCTTCGAAGCTTTCCACAAGAAAAAGCTGGAACCCAGGGTGGCGGCGGAAATCGACGGCCTGTCGATCCTGCTCAACGCCGTGCGGGCCGGCCTGGGCGCTTCGATCCAGCCGGGCTCGGCCATCGCCGGGGCCAACGGCGCCGGGCTGATCGTCACCCAGCTCGCCTCGCCGCGGCTGCTGCGGGCCAGCCACCTGGCCAGCCTGTCGGACGACGAACTGTCGCCGGCTGCGCTGGCCGCGCGGGTCGTGCTCGGCAGCGTCGCGCGCTCGCTGGTGCTGGAAGGCAAGTGGCACGGCGCGACGCTGGCCGACGGGGCCGTATCCGCTTGCGCCGGCCGCGGCGATTGAGCGGTCCGGCCGCGCGCGCCGCTTCTTCCGGCGCCCGAGGCTTTATGAAAAGTTAACGCGCGTTAAGCCTTGCCGCCTATCTGGCGCGATGGGCTTCGCCTAGACTTGCCCGCAGAAATCGGCACACCACGAACCGCGCGGCGCCGGCCGGCGGTTTCCCCAAGCAAGTCGAACCATTCCGTACCGGGCGCATCGCCGCGATGCCGCCCGGCGGCCGCGGCCGTCCTTTCGATGGCCGGACCCCACGTTTTTCAAACCCGAAGGAGACAAGGATGCCCAACCCCGCCAACCCGAAGGTCGACGCAAAGGCCCCGCGAATCGTTTTCATGGGCGCCGGCGCGGTCGGCGGATATGTCGGCGGATACCTGGCCAGCGCCGGCCACGACGTGACGCTGGTCGATTTCTGGCACGACCACATCGAGGCCATCCGCCGCGACGGCGTGCAGCTGTCGGGCATGACGGCCGAAGAGGCGCAGGTGTTCCGGCCGAAGACGCTGCACATGTACGAGATCGGGCAGCTGGCCAAGGGCGGCCCCATCGACATCGCCTTCATCACGATGAAGTCGTACGACACGGCCTGGGTCACCACGATGATCAAGCCCTACCTGGCGCCGTCGGGCTATGTCGTGTCGCTGCAGAACTGCATCAACGAGGAAACGATCGCCGAGATCGTCGGCTGGGGCAAGACCGTGGGCTGCATCGCCTCGCGCATTTCGGTCGAGCTGTTCGAGCCGGGCAAGATCCGCCGCCAGGCGCCCAAGAGCGCCGCCGGCCACACCGTGTTCCGGGTGGGCGAGGTGCATGGCCGCGAAACCGACCGCATCCGCAGCCTGGTCGAGATGCTGAGCCTGATCGACACCACCAAGGCCACCACCAATCTGTGGGGCGAGCGCTGGTCCAAGCTGTGCCACAACGCGATGCGCAACGGCATCGCCGCGGCCACCGGCCTGGCGGGCCGGGAGATCGACCAGCACGACCACATCCGCAACTTCACGCTGCTGCTGGGCGGCGAGGCCGTGGCCGTGGGCCAGGCGCTGGGCTTTTCGCTGGAGCGGATCGGCAAGCTCGATCCGGCCGTGGTGCTGGCCGCCAGCCGCGGCGACGCCGAGGCGCTGGCCAAGGCCAACGAGATCCTGATCGGCGAATCCGGCACCGGCGGGCGTGGCGCGCTGCAGCGGCCTTCGATGGGCCAGGACATGGCCAAGGGCCGGCGCACCGAGATCGACGAGATCAACGGCTTCATCGTCCGCAAGGGCCAGCAGATCGGCATCGACGCGCCGAACAACGCGCGCCTGGTGGAACTGGTCAAGCGCGTCGAGCGCGGCGAACTGGCGCCGTCGCTGGACAACATCCCGCCGAGCTGGTCGGCCGCCCTGACCCATTCGCGCTGAGGAACGAGCATGCTGATCGTCGATGCCCAAGTGCACATCTGGGCGGCCGACCGTCCGGACCGCCCGTGGCCTGCGGGCGAGGCGCACCGCGCCCACCGTCCCGAACCGCTGTCGGCCGAAAAGCTGCTGGCGGAGATGGCCGCCGCCGGCGTGGACCGCGCGGTCCTGATTCCGCCCTCGTGGGAAGGCGACCGCAACGACGTGGTGCTGGAAGCCTGCAAGGCCCACCCCGGCCGCTTCGGCGCGTTCTGCCGCATCCCCCTGGAACAGGCCGAGGGCCGCAAGGAGCTGGCCGCGCTGGCCGGCGCGCCCGGCATGCTGGGCCTGCGCTTCACCTTCCACAAGGAAGCCGGCCTGCGCGCGCTGCTCGACGGCGCGCCCGACTGGATCTGGCCGGCGGCCGCCGAGGCCGGCATCCCGGTCATGGTCCATGCGCCGCGGGCGCTGGACGCGGTGGCCGGGATCGCGCGGGCGCATCCGTCGCTGCGCGTCATCATCGACCACCTCGCCATGGAGCGTCCCAACAAGGACGCGGCGGCGTTCCAGCGGCTGCCCGAACTGCTGCGCCTGGCCGACTGCGCCAACGTGGCGGTCAAGGCCACCGCGCTGCCCAGCTATTCGAGCGAGGCCTATCCCTACCCCGGGCTGCGGGCGCCGCTGCGGCAGGTGGTCGAGGCCTTCGGGCCGGCCCGCGTGTTCTGGGGCTCGGACATGACCCGGGTGGACGCGCCGTATCGCCGGATCGTGACGCACTTCACCGAAGAACTGCCCTTCCTGAGCGAGGCCGACAAGGCCCAGATCATGGGCCTGGCGCTGTGCAGCTGGGTCGGCTGGCAAGCCGCGGACAACCAAGACCAAGGAAACATCCAATGAGCGCCCTTTCGGCCACCACCAAACGCGAGCGCTTGCGCGCGCTCATCGCGGAACCGCGGGTCGTCCATCCCGCTTCCGTATTCGACCCGCTTTCCATCCGCTGCGCGCAGGACGAAGGCTTCGAGATCGCCATGCTGGCCGGCTCGGTCGCATCGCTGGCGGTGCTCGGCGCGCCCGACCTCGTGGTGCTGACGCTGTCGGAACTGGCGGGCCTGTGCCGGCGCATCAGCCGCGCCTCCGACCTGCCCTTGCTGATCGACGCCGACCATGGCTTCGGCAACGCCCTGAGCGTGCAGCGGACGGTGGAAGAACTGGAAGCGGCCGGCGTGGCGGCGCTGACCATCGAAGACACGCTGCTGCCCGTGCCGTTCGGCGCCAGCGGCCGGGAAGCGCTGATCCCGGCCGCCGAGGCGGTGGGCAAGATCAAGGCCGCCATCGCCGGCCGCACCGATCCGGCCACCGTCGTGATCGCGCGCACCACGCTGTCGCTGGCGCCGATCGGCGAGATCGTGGAGCGGGTGCGGGCCTTCGAGCAGGCCGGCGCCGACGCCATCTTCCTCAGCAGCCCCAAGACGCGGGCCCAGGTCGAGGCCGTGTCGGCGGCCACCCGGCTGCCGGTCATCCTGGGGCGCATCACGCCCGAACTCGACGACCGTCCGTTCCTGGTCGAGCACCGCGTGCGCGTGGTGCTGCAGGGCCACAAGCCTTATATGGCGGCCATCAAGGCGATGCGCGAGGTCATGCATCAGCTGGCCACGGGCGTGGCGCCTGCCGGGATCAAGGACGTCGCGTCCGACGAACTCATCGATCGCCTGACGAGGCAGGCCGAGTACGACCGCCTGATCGCCGAAACCCTGCGCGGCTGAGGCGCCCGCGCGCCGGTCCGCGGCCGGGCCGGCGCAACCGCATGCAAGACAAGACACAGGAGACAATGTGAAACGCATCCAAGCAATCCGGTTCGCGGCCGGAACGGTATCGGCGGCAATGGGGCTGGCGGCCCTGCAGCCCTGCCTGGCGCAAGGCGCCGCCAACGGCTATCCCAAGGAACCCGTGCGGGTCATCGTCCCGTATGCCGCGGGCGGCGCCACCGACATCATCGGGCGGGCGTTCGCGCAGGCCATCGGCGCCAACCTCAAGCAGACCTTCGTGATCGAGAACAAGGGCGGCGCCGGGCAGGTGATAGGCACCGATTTCGTGGCCCGCGCTGCGCCCAACGGCAACACGCTGCTGCTCGGCACCGTCACCCACGCCGTCAACGCCACGCTGGTGCCCAAGCTGCCCTACGACTCGATCAAGGACTTCTCGCCCGCCACCATCCTGGCCAGCTCGCCGCTGGTCTGCGTGGTGCCGGCCGCGCTGGGCATCCGCAGCCTGCCCGACCTGATCAAGGCCGCCAAGGCCGATCCGCACCGCTTCTCGTACGCGTCGTCGGGCCCGGGCTCGCCCGGGCAGCTGGCGGTGGAGGCCATCAAGCATGCCGCCGGCATCTCCATGGTCCACATCCCCTACAAGGGCGCGGGCCAGACGACGGCCGACCTGCTCAGCGGCCGCGTGCAGTTTTTCTGCGTGAGTCCGATCCCCATCGCCGGCCAGCTCAAGGACGGCTCGCTGGTGCCGCTGGCCGTGACGTCGGCCGACCGCACGCCGGTGCTGCCCGACGTGCCGTCGATCCGCGAGACGGGGCTGCAGGTCGACGCCATCGACTCCTGGTACGGCATTCTGGCGCCGGCCGGGACGCCGCCGGCCATCCTCGACGTCTTGTACAAGGCGGCCAAGGCCTCGCTGGAGGACGAGGGCGTCAAGAAGGTGCTGAAGGAGAACGGGCTCAAGCCGATCGTCAATACGCCGCAAGAGGCCGATGCCTACGTGCGCGAGGAAATCGTGAAGTGGCGCAAGATGCTGCAGGCGGCCAACATCACCAACAACTAGGCCCCGGAGCGATGCCGGCCGTTCCGCGCGGCGGCCGGCCCGCCGCTCACTGCCGGCCGAGTTCGCGCAGTATTTCCTGCCGGTGTTCGTCCAGCGTGGGCGGCGCCTCGGCCAGCGGCGTGCGGTCGGCATCGTAGCTGACCGGGCTGCGCACCGAGCGGAATTCGCCCATCGTCGGATGCCGCGCGGAGGTGGCGATCTGCAGGTGCCGCACCTGTTCGTCGGCCAGCACCTCGTCGGTATGCTGCACGGGCGAGTGCGGCACGTCCCCGGCCTCCAGCAGGCGGCACCATTCGGCGCGCGGCCGCTTGATGAACTCGGCCGCCAGCGTCTGCGTCAGGTCTTCGTAGTTGTCGATGCGGGCGAAGCGGTCGGCGAAGCGCGGGTCGTCGAACAGGTCGGGCAGCCCGATCGCCTTGGCCAGCGATTCCCAGAACTTGGGCGGCGAGGACATGTGCAGCGCCAGCCATTTGCCGTCGGCGCACTCCATCACGTAGGACTGCGACGCGCGCGGGCGGCTGTACGGGCCCATGACGTCGCCGATGGTGAAGTAGTGGGTGAAGGCGTCGATGTTGAAGTGGCACATCGATTCCAGCATGGAAACGTCCACCGAGCGGCCGCGGCCGGTGCGTTCGCGTTCGTACAGCGCGCCCAGCACGCCGTAGGCGGCGTAGAAGCCGGTGACCGCATCGGCGATGGCCGGGCCGACCACGCGCGGGTTCTTCGGATTGACCAGCAGGTGCAGGAAGCCGCTGGCGGCCTGCGCCACGGTATCGTAGGCCGGCCGCTGGCGCGCCGGGCCGGTCTTGCCGAAGCCGCTGATCGAGCAGTAGACCAGCCGCGGGTTCAGCGCGCGCAGGCGCTCTTCGCCCGCGCCCAGCTTGTCGGCCGCGCCGGGGCGGAAGTTCTGGATGTAGACGTCGGCGCTGCGGATCAGGTCGTCGAAGATGGCGCGGTCTTCGTCCTTGCGGATGTCGAGCGCGATGCTGCGCTTGTTGCGGTTGTAGGCCTGGAAGTGCGGGCTGTAGAGGCCGCCGCGGAAGGCGCGGAAGGGGTCGCCGGCATCGGGCTGCTCGACCTTGATGACGTCGGCGCCGAGGTCGCCCAGCATCATGCCGGCCGCCGGGCCGGTGATGAAGGTTCCCTGCTCGACGACGCGGATGCCGTTCAGGACGCTAGGCATGCGGTCCTCCCAGCGGCGGGCCGTCGTAGCCGATGGCCTCGGCCGCGTGGCCGGCCAGGATGAAGCCGATCGGGCGCTCGGCCTCTTCGCACAGGTGGGCGATCAGGCTGGCGGTGCGGGCCAGGATCGGGATGCCCTTGAGCGCGGCCAGCGGGAAGCCGGCGTCGAGCATCACGGCCGGGATGGCGCCCGACACGTTGATCGGCAATTCGCGGCCGTAGATGCCGGGGATGAGCGGCTCGATCCGTTCCAGCAGCGCGACGTGGGCGCCGGCCACGCCGCGCTCGCGCGCCAGCGCCAGCAGGCGGATCGCGCGCGGGTCGCCCTCGCGGTGCTGGGAATGGCCGTAGCCGGGCACCGGCAGGCGCGCGGCGCGCATCTCGGCCAGTTCCTTGCGGGCGGCTTCCTCGGGCGGCAGCTGTTCCTGCCCGGCGCGGGTCAGGATCCGCGCCAGGAAGCGGCCGCAGGATTCCGACGCCCCCAGCACCACCGAGCCGCAGCCCAGGATGCCGGCCGCCACCGCGCCCTGCATGGCGTCGGGCGCGGCGGCCAGCGTCATGCGCGCCGCCTGGTTGCTGGGCACCAGCCCGTGCTCGGCGATCGCCACCAGCACGGCATCGAGCATGGCGCTCTGGTCGGGCGAGGGCATGCCGCCGGTCACCAGCAGGAAGAAATGATCGGTGAAGCTGACCCGGCCGATCAGGTCGCGCGCCAGCTCCCTGCCGCGGATATTGATGGAGTGCGCGTCCGAGGTGCTGATCGCGGTGAATGGATGGTCCTGCTTGCCGACTTTCATCGCGGCTCCTGTAGGGCCCCCCTACGCGCTTCGCGCGCCCCCGGGGAGCGATGCGCGCGGACCGGCGAAGCCGGATCCGTCGCATCCCGGGCCTGGGGCGTGGGTCGATGCGAGGTGGAGGCGGTTGGCATAGGCTGACATGTGTGCATGGAATGGCGCTGCCGGCTCAGCCGAAGCTGGTGGCGCCGTTGACGATCAGCATCTCGCCCGAGACGTAGCGCGAGGCGTCGGCGATCAGCAGGCAGCCGGCCTCGGCCACTTCCTCGGCCGAGCCGATCCGGCCCATCGGCGACTGCGCGATCTGCGCCTGGCGCGACTGTTCGGAGTAGTTGCCGATCATCGGCGTTTCGGTCACGCCGGGGGCGATGCCGTTGACGCGGATGCCGTGGGAGCCGAGCGCGCGCGCCAGGGTGCGGACCAGGCCGGTGACGGCCGCCTTCGCGGTGACGTAGGCCGGGCCGCCGTTGCCGGCCTTGCCGCCGATCGGGGCGTGGATGACGGCGGTGGAGCCGGTCAGCACGATCGCGCCGCCGCCGTCGTCCTTCATGCGCCGGGCCGCGGCCTGGGCCATCAGGAAGGCGCCCGTCACGTTGACCGCGAGCAGGTCGGCGAAGTCTTCGGCCGTCAGTTCGTCCCAGGTCTTGATCGAGTGCCTGCCGGCCCAGTGCATGAGCGCGTCGAGCCTGCCGAACTGCCGGCAGGCGGCTTCCACCGCCGCCACGCAGGCCGGGGCCTGCGACACGTCGCCGGCGAACAGGACGAGCTGCTGCTCGTCGCGCTCGGGAAAGGCCGCCGCCAGGCGGACCATGTCGAGGTCCATCGCCAGCACGCGGTTGCCGCCGGCCAGCAGATAGGCCGCGCAGGCCTTGCCGATGCCGCTGGCGGCCCCGGTCACGATCACGCTCTTGTCGGCAACGACACAGCTCATATCCGTTCTCCAAGGCGCTGCGCCCGGCCCGATCCAGGATGCGGCGGATCCGGCTCCGCCGGTCCGCGCGCATCGCCCCCCGGGGGGCGCGCGAAGCGCGTAGGGGGGGCCGTCAGCTCATCGACCAGGGTGGTGCGCATGGTGGCGTCGCGGAACTCCGGCCGGTCGATCAGGAAGCGCTGGAACGGCAGCGTGGTGTGGATGCCTTCGACCGCGAAGCGGCGCAGCGCGCGCGCCATGCGGGCGATCGCCTCGGCGCGGTCGCTGCCGTAGACGACCAGCTTGGCCAGCATCGAGTCGTAAAACATCGGCACCAGGTAATCGGCATGGCAATGCGTGTCGAGCCGGATGTTGGGGCCCTCGGGCGGCCGCCAGGCGGTGATGCGGCCGGGGCTGGGGCGGAAGTCGGCTTCCGGCAGTTCGGCGTTGATGCGGCATTCGATCGCGTGGCCGCGGAACACCACGTCGTCCTGCGCGAAGCGCAGCCGCTCGCCGGCCGCCACGCGGAACTGCTCCTGCACCAGGTCGATGCCGGTGATCATTTCCGTGACCGGATGCTCGACCTGGATGCGCGTGTTCATTTCCAGGAAGTAGAAGGCGGCGGCGTCCTGGTCGACGATGAATTCGACGGTGCCGGCGTTTTCGTAGCCGAAGCGGGCCGCCAGCGTGACGGCGGCGTCGCGGATGCCGCGGCGCAGGGCCTCCGGCAGGTTGGGCGCCGGGGCTTCTTCCACCATCTTCTGGTGCCGGCGCTGCAGCGAGCAGTCGCGTTCGCCCAGGTGGATGACGTTGCCGAACTTGTCGCCCAGTACCTGTACTTCCACATGGCGCGCGTTGGCGATGTAGCGCTCCAGGTAGATCGTGCTGTCGCCGAAGGCGGCGCCGGCCTCGGCCGAGGCGCGCGCGAACAGCCCGGGCAGGTCTTCGATGCGCTCGACGATCTTCATGCCGCGGCCGCCGCCGCCGGCCGCGGCCTTCATCATCAGCGGCAGGCCCACGCGTTCGGCCACCGCGGCGGCCTCGGCCACCGAGGCCACCTTCTCGGAGCCGGGCAGGGTCGGGATGCCGTAGCGGCGCGCCAGCACCCGCGCCTCGATCTTGTTGCCCATCTGGCGGATCTGTTCCGAGCTGGGACCGACGAACGCCACGCCGTGGTCGATGCAGAGCCGGGCGAGTTCGGGCGATTCGGCCAGGAAGCCGTAGCCGGGGTGCAGCGCGTCGCAGCCGGTCTCGACCGCGGCCGCCACCATCCGCGGGGCGTTCAGGTAGCTTTCGGCGGCGCTGGCGGCGCCGACGCAGAAGGCGCGGTCGGCGATGCGCGCCGCCAGGCTGTGGCGGTCGGCATCGGAAACGGCGACCACCGTTTCGATGTCCAGCGCCTGGCAGGCGCGCACGATGCGGACCGCGATCTCGCCGCGGTTGGCCACCAGGACGCGGGCGATGGCCATGGCGCTCAGCCCGCCGCGCCGGCCGGGCACACGCGCATCAGCACCTGGCCGTACTCCACCAGCTGGCCGTCTTCCACGCAGATCTGCGCGACGACGCCGTCGACGCCGGCGGCGACGCTGTTGAACAGCTTCATCACCTCGATCAGGCCGACGGTGGAACTGGATTCGACCTGCGCGCCGACCGACACGAAGGGCGCGGCGTTCGGTTCGGGGCGCGAATAGAAGCGGCCCATGGTGGTGGCGGTGACGTCGACCGCGCCGGGGACGGCTTCGGCCGACGGCGGCTGTGATGCCGGGGATGAAGGCGCTGCCGATCCGGGCGCGCCGGAATCTGCGGCCTGGGCCGGGCTTGCCGCAGCCGCGGCGGATTGCGCCGTGGCCGGCATCGGCATCGGCGCCGGCGCCGGCGCGCTGCCGGCGGCCCCGGACGGCACCGGATGTACGGGCCCGGCCGCCGGGCCGCCGGCCAGCCCGGCGGCCGCGTTGCCGGTGCCCACCGTCAGCCGGAAGTCGCCCAGCTCCAGCGTCATGAAATCGAAGGCCGATTTGTCCAGCACCTCGACCAGCTTGCCGATTTTAGCGATCTCCGCGTCGCTCAACGCATCCAACTTGCTCATTTCATTCCTTGGGGGCTGGTATCCGGGGCGGCGGCGCGGCCGATGCGCAGCCGCATGTCGCCGGCCTGGACCTGGACGAAGGCCACGCGCCGCTGCCGCGACACTCGTTCGATCAGGCCGGCGATGCCGCCGCCCGCGCTCCACGGTCCGCCGCCGCGGGCCGCCTTCATCGCGTCGACGGTTTCCTTGTCGGTGAAGATGCGCAGCATCATCTCTTCGTCGGATACGCCGGGGCCGCCGTAGCGCCGCCGCAGCTCGGCCAGGCTGGGCTCGTCCGCCGGCTGCCGCGCGAGTTCCTTCGCGCGCGGCCGGGCCAGCACGCGGTCGCGCACATCGGGGTCGATCGCGTCGCGTTCGTCCGCGCCCCAGGTGCCCAGCGCATAGTGGATGATCTCGTCGGAGACGGTCTTGTAGCGTTCGCCGGCCAGCACGTTCATCACCGCCTGCGCGCCCATGAACTGGGAGTACGGCGTGACCATGATCGGATAGCCGAAATCGGCGCGCACCCGGCCGATCTCTTCCAGCACGGCCGGCAGGCGGTCGATCAGCCCGGCGTTGCTGAGCTGGAAGCGCAGGTTGGAAATCATGCCGCCAGGCACCTGGTGGATGTAGTGCGCGGCGTCGTAGGGCAGCGGCATGCCCACCGGCAGGTTCTCGCGCGCGGCCACCTCGCGCAGGTGGGCTTCCACCGTGGGCAGCCGGCTTTCGTCGAGCACGGTGTCGTAGCCCAGCACGCGCGCGTTGCGCGCCACGTCGAAGGTGGACGGGTTGGACGAGCCCTCGGCCATCGGCGGGATGGCGGTGTTGACGGTGCGGATGCCGAGCTTGATGGCCTCCAGCGTGCACAGGCCGCCCAGCCCGGTGTTGCAATGGGTGTGGAACTCCACCGTGATGCCGCCGGCATTGGCCAGCACCGCCGGCACCAGCGTGCGCAGCCGCTCGGGCGTGAACAGCGCGCCGGGGTCCTTGAGGCAGATGCGGTAGGGCTTGAGCGCCGCGGCCTCGCGCGCCTTCTGCGCGTAGTAGTCGTCGGTATGGCGCGGCGAGATCGAGAAGATCAGGTTGATGATCGTGTCCAGGCCGGCGGCGCGCGCCATCTCCACGTGCTCGTGCCAGTTCGATGCGGTATGCGAGGAATCGGACGTGCGTATCTCGCGGATGCCGTAGGCTCCCATCGTCCGGTACCACAGTTCTTCCATCGCGCGCGGCGCGGTCTGGAACGACATCAGCGAACGGCCGCGGATGATGCGCAGCGGCGTGCGCGGCGCGCGTTCGCGGCACAGCCGCAGGCGCTCGAACGGATCCTCCTTCAGCTCGCGCACGATCTTCTTCTCGAAGCTGTTGGCGTGGATCTCGATCGCCTCGAAGCCGGCTTCGTCCAGCGTGGGCAGCACCGGCAGCATCATGGCGGTGCGCATATTGGTGGCCCACAGCGACTGCTGGCCGTCGCGCACCGTGGTGTCGACGAAGCGGACTTGGTTCGAGGGGACGCTCATGACCGCACCAGGTAGGGAAGGAAAGTGATGATGGAGGGGAACACGATCATCAGCAGCGCCCCCAGCATGATCAGCCACACGAAGGGCCACGCCGCGCTGAACAGCAGCCGCGTCGGCATCGACGGCACCGCGCTCTTGAACGCGTACAGCGTGTAGCCGAAGGGCGGCGAGATGCCGCCCACCGTGGCGATGATCAGGATCAGCGTCCAGAACCAGATCTGGTCGAAGTGATAGATGCCGATGATGGGCAGGTACAGCGGAATCAGCACCATCAGCACCGAGGTCTGGTCGAGGAACATGAACAGGAAGAACGGCACGACCAGCAGCACCGCCAGCATCGCCGCGTGGTGCAGCTGCAGGTGCTGGATGAAGGCGCCGAGCGAATTGAGCGCGCCCGAGAAGATCAGCAATTGGCTGAACATGGTGGCCGCCGCCATGATGGCCAGCATGATGCCGGCCACGCGGATGCCGGACCCCACCGCGTCGAGCAGCATGCGCATGCTGAGCCCGCCGTAATACCAGGCCAGCAGGATGGACGCCGCTACGCCGGTGGCCGCGGCTTCGGTGGGCGTGGCCGCGCCCAGCATGATGGTGCCGACCACCATGAAGAAGATGATCGACACGGGCAGCATGCGCACGATCGCCATCAGCGCGCTGCCGCGCGTGGCGGGGTCGCGCAGCTCGGCCGACACGTCGGGCGTGAGCGCAGGGTTCAGGCGCACGCGGATGAACACGTACGCCAGGAACAGCAGCGTCAGGAACAGGCCCGGCACGATGCCGGCGATCAGCATCTGCCCGGTCGACACCTTCGCCAGCGAGGCGATCACGATCGCCAGCACGCTGGGCGGGATGATCGGGTCCAGGCTGGCGCCGCCCAGGATGGTGCCGGTGGCCAGCTTGCGGTCGTAGCCGCGCGCTTCCATGGTCGGGTACAGCGAGCGGCCCAGCAGCCCGGCCACCGCCATGGCCGCGCCCGACAGCGCGCCGCAGATCGCCGACAGCAGGATGCACAGCACGTACTGCCGCCCGCGCACCTTGCCCACCAGGCGGTCCAGCGAATCGATCACGACTTCCATCGCGCCCGACTTGAACAGCAGCTCGCCCATCAGGATGAACAGCGGCACCGCGGCCAGGTCGGCCAGCGTGGCGGTGGTGTAGATGCTGTTGGCGAACATGCCGAAGCCGGTGGGGCCGATCAGCGCCAGCACGCCCACCACGTTCAGGATCAGGAACGAGACGAAGATCGGCATGCCCAGGAACATCAGGCCCAGCAGCGTGGCCATGCCGACGAGGAGGATTGCCCACCAGGCCATGTTCAGATGCCCTCCGGCGATTGATAGGGCTGGCCGTCGAACGCCAGCCGGCCGAAGTAGATGGCGGTGGAAAGAAAGCCGTAGGGAATGGCGATCGACAGCAGCCACTTGGGCGCGGGCCATTCGTTCACGGTAGAGATGCCGCGGACGTACTGGGTCCAGGTCGCCTCGGAACAGAACCAGGCGGCCGCCAGGCAGGCCAGGGCCGCGATCACGTAGGCGCCGTGCTGCAGCAGGGTGGCCGCGCGTACGGGCATCTGGTCTAGCACGATGCTGATGAAGATGTGGATGCGGTCGCGCGTGAGCTCCGGCATGGCCAGGAAAACCGTGTAGCAGAGCAGGTAGGAAACGAGCGACGAGGCCCAGGTGGTGGGCGCGGCGAAGAAGTAGCGGGAGACGACTTCGTAGCAGTACGACAGCACGATGGCGGCCAGGCAGGCGCCGGAGCAATAGAAGCCGAAGCGCGTGATGGCGTCGTGGATCGACGCCAGGCGGCCCGGCGGGCGGAGGGTGGCTGGTGCGTTCATGGATGCGCGGACTCCATCTTCTTCTTTCCCTGGTCTTGGTATTGCCGTTGCGTGTTTGTGCGTGCCTGCGTGCGCGCGGCGATCGGGGCCGGCGGTTCGCGGCCGAGGATGAGGTCGGCAGCCTTCTCGGCCATCATCAGGACCGGCGCGTTGATGTTGCCCCCCACCAGATCCGGGAAGGCCGAAGCGTCGACCACCCGCAGCCCGGCCGTGCCGCGCACGCGGAAGGCGGGGTCGAGCACCAGCCCCGGATCGTCGCCGCCGCCCATGCGGCAGGTGCCGGCGGGGTGGTGGGCGGTGGCCGCGTACCGGTCGATGTGGCGGTCCAGGCCGGCGTCGGACCAGTTCGCCTCGCCCGGCGCCAGCTCGGCGCCGATGTAGCGGCGCAGCGCCGGCTGCGCAGCCAGCTCGCGTATCAGGCGCAGGGCGGCGCGCATCACGGCGCGGTCGCGGCCGGCCGACAGCAGGTTCTGGCGGATCATGATCTTGTCGGCGGGGTCGGCCGAACGCAGCGCGACGCGGCCGCGGCTTTCCGGCCGCACCAGCACCGCGCGGACCGCGAAGCCGTCTTCGAACGGCTTGCGCACGCCGGGGAACCACGGCGCCGCGGCCATCGGCACGGCGCGGAAGATGAGCTGGATGTCCGGCAGGGCACCGGCCAGGGGCGTGCGCAGGAAGGCCGTCCATCCGCTGGGCAGGTCGGTGGCGAAGCCGGTGCCGCGCAAGTAGGCCTGGCCCAGGCCCGCCAGCAGGCGGTCGGCGCGCATGTGGTGGACGAAGGGCCCGCTTTCGCGCCGCCGGAATTCGACCGCCACGGTAAGGTGGTCCTGCAGATTGGCGCCTACGCCGGGCAGCGCCACGCGGGTGCGGATGCCGTGGCGGGCCAGTTCGGCGGGGTCGCCGATGCCCGACAGCATCAGGATCTGCGGCGTGTTCATCGTGCCGGCGCACAGAATGATCTCGCGCCGCGCCGCCGCCTTGCGGGCGCGGCCCCCGCGGCGGTATTCCACCGCCACGGCGCGCTCGCCCTCGAAGGCGATGCCGGTCACCAGGGCGCCGGTGGCCACCGTGAGGTTGGCCCGCCCCAGCGCGGGGCGCAGGTAGGCGTCGGCGGCGCTGCAGCGGCGCCCCTTGCCGATGGTCGACTGCAGGATGCCGAAGCCTTCCTGCCGCGCGCCGTTGTAGTCGTCGGTGCGCGGGAAGCCGGCGCTGTCGGCCGCCTCCAGGCAGGCGGCCGACAGCGGGTCGCGATAGCTGGCGCGCACGGTGGACAGCGGCCCGCTGCCGCCGCGGTACAGGCTTTCGCCGTCCTGCCAGCGTTCCTGGCGCTTGAAGTAGGGCAGCACGTGCGCGTACGACCAGCCGGGCAGGCCGTAGCCGGCCCAGCGGTCGTAGTCGCCGGGGTTGCCGCGCACATAGGCCATCGCATTGATCGACGACGAGCCGCCGATCACCCGGCCGCGCGTGCATTCCATGGTGCGCCCGCCGAGGGCGGCGTCGGGTTCGGTGTCGTAGCCCCAGTCGTGCAGGCGTTTCTGCATCAGGCGGCCCCAGCCGATCGGGATCTTGATGAACGGATCGCGGTCCCAGCCGCCCGCCTCGACCAGCAGCACCGAGGCCGAACCGTCTTCGGTCAGGCGGTCGGCCAGCACGCAGCCGGCCGAGCCGGCGCCGACGATCACGTAGTCGTAACCTTCCGTGCCGCGCATGTTCAGGGCCGGCTGGGCAGCGCCGGGAACAGGTCGGCCGGCAGCGTGTCGGCGTAGTCCAGGACTTCCTGCGTGGCGACGACGTCGGCGTATTTGCAGTTCAGGTCGAACAGGGCGATGGCATGGCTGGCCTGGCAGCGGTCGAAACAGGCTTGCTCGACCACGGTGGAGCGAAAGTTCAGGCTGAACGCGTCGATCACGGTGGCGCGCACGCAGCCGCTGGTGGTGCAGCCGGTCACGACCAGGCTGTCGCAGCCGAGATAGACCAGGTAGCTGGCCAGCTGGGTGCCGAAGAAGGCGCTGGGCTTCTGCTTGGTGATGACAATGTCGGATGGCTGCGGCGCGAGTTCGTCGACGATCTGGTTGCCGTCGCGGCGAGGTTCGGGCGCCGGGGCTGCCGCCGTGCGGCTGTTCTTCCACGACCAGCTGCAGGCGTCCCAGTTGTCGGCGCGGGCGATGCCGGTGGAATAGATGACCGGCAGCCGCCGCGCCCGGAACCGTTCGGCCAGCCGGGCGATATGGGGAATGGCGTCCCAGCTTTCGGCGCCGCAGGAGTTGTTCCAGCGTTCGATCGATTGCAGGATCGGCTCGGGCCGCTCGCCCGTGAAGGCGTAGCTGACGTCGACCACAAGCAGGGCGGGGCGCCGGCCGAAGCCGCCGCGCGCGCCGTAGCCGGCCGCCTGCATGACGGCCTTGTCCCGCTCGGTCAAGAATGCGTCCCAGATCCGCGCCATGCCGCCATTCCCCCCATTCACCCCGTCGACCGGGATCGGAAAAAGTCGCCGCCGCCGCACCGGCGGCGACGCGCCCGGACTTTGACCGGGCGCCCCGCTTCGCGGGTTGTGGAAAATTATGGAACGTTTACTGAAAATGGTAAATAAAAGAATTTTGTTCCAGAAATGTTCCGAAGGCTATTGCGCCAGGCCTTTGCTGCGGGCGAAGTCGCGCAGCTTGTTGGTGTCGGCCGCGTTCTTCTCGGCCCCGGCCGCCCACAGGCCTTCCTTCCAGGTCTGGTCCAGCTTGGCCTGCTGCGCCGGGCCCAGCTTGGTGATCTGCATGCCCTTGGCCAGCAGCGCGTCTTCTTCCTTCTTCCAGACCGCCGGCGATTGCTTGTACCAGGCGTCTTCGATCTGGCGCGCCACGCTCATGACGATCTTCTGGTCCCCGGCGGGCAGCGCGTTCCAGGCGTCGAGATTCATGAAGATCGGTTCGTAGTTGACGCCGATCGCCGGCCGCACCAGGTATTTGGCGACTTCGTACCAGCGGTATTCGTAGGCGCCGACGGCCGGCCAGACGGCGCCGTCGACCAGGCCTTTCTCCAGCGAGGTGTAGATCTCGGACGGCGCCAGCACCACCAGCACGCCGCCCAGCATGTCGGTCACGCCCTTGTAGGTGACGGTGCCGCGGATCTTGCGGCCCTTCATGCCGCCGTCGGGCCCGATCGGGGCGCGCAGCAGGTAGTGGTAGGCGCCTTTCGGCGTGACCGGCGCGGCGACCAGCTTCACGCCGAAGCGCTGGTATTGCTTGTCGAGGTAGTCGAACAGGCCGGAGGCATGTAGCTTCTCGGGGTCGGCATCGATCGCCTCGGCCACCATCATGATGGGCGTCGAGCCCACGTGATAGGCGCCATGGGTGAACAGGAACTGGAACACGCCGGAGCCGACCGGCTCGAGCTGTTCGAACGGGGGCACCGTTTCCGGGCCGCTGACGGTGATCTTGATGCGGCCGTTGGTGGCCTTGTCCAGACCCTGCACGAAGGGGTCGACGATGTAAGGGTTATAGGCGTAGTTCTGATCCCAGCTGGACAACATGCGGTAGTCCTTGGCCGTGGCGGAGGCGGCCAGCAGCATGGACGATGCCGCGACGGCGAGCGATTTCAGCAATTTCATGGACCCTGACCCCCTGTGAAGCGCACATGGTTAAAAAATGGGACAACAACTGCTTTTTTTCGTATTTTTGACATTATGTTAGTTTTTCAGACGTGTCAAATGCTCGAGCGTCCCCATTTCCCCCTGACGGTGATGTGACGGCCCGGCGGCCGACCGCTTATCATCCGGGGTGCGTATCGTCCCGCTTTTCTTTCGCCCTGAGCCCCAGGCCCCGATGAACCTCCAGCAGTTGCGCTTCATCTGCGAGATCGCCGATGCCCGGCTGAACATCTCCCAGGCGGCCAGGACGCTGCACGTGCACCAGCCCGGCATCAGCAAGCAGGTGCAGGCGCTGGAAGACGAACTCGGATTCCGCATCTTCGAGCGGCGCGGCAGCCGCCTGTCCGGCATCACGGCCGACGGCGCCAAGATCCTGACGATGGCGCAGAACATCATGGCCGAGGTGCGCAACATCAAGGCCATCAGCCAGGCGGCCAGCGGCCAGCACACCGATCCGCTGGTCATCGCCGCCACCCACACCCAGGCCCGCTACGTGCTGCCCGACATCGTCGGCCGCTTCGCCGCCCGCTATCCCGACGTGCGCGTGATCCTGCGGCATTCGGATCCGGCCCGCATGCTGGAGCTGGTGCGCAGCGGCGGTGCCGACATCGGCGTATCGACCGACGAACCCTCGGCCATGAAGGGGCTGGTATCGCTGCCCTGCCGCAGCTTCGCCAAGCAGGTCATCGTGCCGCACGGGCATCCGCTGCTGGACGCCGGCCAGCCGACGCTGGCCAGCCTGGCCCGCTATCCGTTGGTGACCTACGATCCGATGTTCACGGCCGGCCGGCAGATCATGGCCGCCTTCGACCGCGCCGGCATCGAGCCGACGCTGTCCGTCATCGCGATCGGCGCCGACGTGATCAAGACCTACGTGGAAAAAGGCCTGGGCATCGCCGTCCTGTCGGAGGCCAGTTTCGACGCCGAGCGCGACGTCGGCCTGCGGGCGATTCCGGCCGGCGACCTGTTCGAGCCGTCGACCACGCGCATCTTCCTGCGCAGCAACCAGTACCTGCAGCCGCACCAGTACGAGTTCATCGAAATGTGCGGCCCGCGCTGGACGCGCGCCGCGGTGCAGGCAGAAATGGAAAAAGCCCGCCATCAGCAGATGGATTGAACCCACCCCTACGCGCTACGCGCCCCCCCGCCGCATGAATCCGCCGCCACCCAGGGCACAGCGGATCCGGCTTTGCCGGTCCGCCAGTGCCGCCCCCTTGAGGGGGAGCGGCCGAAGGCCGCCAGGGGGTGGGCCCTAGTCCACCGCCGCGCCGGAGATGCGGATCACCTCGGCCCACTGCTTGACCTCGGCCTGGACCTGCTGCGAGAACTCGGCCGGCGTGTTGGCGACCACGTCGACGCCGGCGGCGGCCATCTGCTTGCGGAATTCTTCCGACTTCGCCACCGTCGTCACCGCCGAGTACAGCTTGTCGATGACCGGCTGCGGCGTGCCGGCCGGCGCGAACATGCCCTGCCACAGCGACACGTTCATGTCGACGCCCTGCTCCTTGAAGGTCGGCACGTCGGGAATGCTGGGGTTGCGGTGGTCGTCGGCCACCGCCAGGATGCGCAGGCGCCCGCTCTTGACGTGCGGCATCACGGTCGGGATGTTGGAGAACGACATCTGCACCTCGCCCGACATCACCGCGTTGATCGACGGGCCGCCGCCCTTGTACGAGATGCGGACCACGTCGGTGCCGGTGCGTTGCTTGTACAGCTCGGCCGCCAGCAGCTGCGGGCCGCCGGCCGACGAGTAGTTGAACTTGCCGGGGTTGGCGCGCAGCTTCTCGTAGAGTTCCTTGTACGACTTGACCGGCATGCCGGGCCCCGTCACCAGCACGATGTTGCTCTTGCCGACCATCGAGATCGGCACGAAATCGCGGATGGCGTCGTAGCGCACGTGCTTGTAGAGGCTGACGTTGATCGCCAGCGCGCCGGTGTTCAGCAGCAGCGTATAGCCGTCCGGATCGGCCCGGGCCACGAATTCATTGGCGATATTGCTGTCGGCGCCGGGCCGGTTCTCGATCACCACCGGCTGCCCCAGGGCCTCGCCCAGCCGCTGCGCCAGCAGGCGCGCCACGGTGTCGACGCTGCCGCCGGGCGCGAAGCCGACGATCAGGCGAATGGGGCGGTTCGGGTAGGCATCGGCGGCCGCGGCGGCCTGCCCGGCGCCGGCCGCGAAAGCGGCGAACAGGCCGCACGCGGCCAGTGTCTTCATGGACTTCGTCATGCTTGTCTCCTTGCTGTCTTATTGCTCGGCGTCCGCGGCAATGGCGGCCCCCGCCGAATGTGAAACGATGCAGGAAGTTATCAGCGCGCCCCGCTTCTGCAAATGAGCTTCCGAGGAATCGGCTATTCCAAATAGCAATGGGAAATCCGGGCCGGATGGTATTGCGCCGCCCGTCTTTCCGCTGTCAAACTGCATCCCAATCTGGATGCAAAATAGCTCGAACAAAAGGAGACAGCGGTGCACATCGTGGACGCCCAGGTACACATCTGGGAAGCCGATTCCCCGGAACGTCCCTGGGCCAAGGGCATGCGGCCGCCGCAGCGCGCGCAGCCGTTCTCGGCCGACGACCTGGCGTGGGAAATGGATGCTGCCGGCGTCGAACGCGCCATCCTGATCCCGCCGTCGTGGGCCGGAGACTATAACGGCACCGTCATCGCGGCGGCGCGCGCCTACCCCGGGCGCTTCGCGGCGGTGGGCCGCTTCCCGGTGGACCATCCCGACCGCGCCGGCCTGGTCGCGCAGTGGAAGGCGCAAGGCATGCTGGGCCTGCGCCTGACCTTCATCACCGACCTGGAAAAGGCGCTGATGAGCGACCCGCGCAGCGAAGACCTGTGGTCGGCGGCGCAGCGCCACGGCGTGCCGGTCATGCTCTATCCGTATGCCTATCTGCGCGAACTGGCCGGCGTCGCGGCCCGCCATCCCGACCTGCGCCTGGTGGTCGACCACATGGCGGCGCAGCGCGCCAAGGATGCCGAGGCCTTCGCCAACCTGCCCGACCTGCTGGCGCTCGCCCAGTACCCGAACGTGGCCGTGAAGGCCTCGGCGCTGCCGCACTATTCGACCCAGTCCTATCCCTACCCCGCGCTGCACGACCCGATCCGGCGCGTGGTGGACGCCTTCGGCGTCAAGCGCGTGTTCTGGGGCACCGACCTGACCCGCCTGCCCTGCACGTATCGCCAGGCGGTCACGTTGTTCACCGAAGAGCTGCCCTTCCTGTCGGCAAGCGACAAGGAATGGGTGATGGGGCGCGGCCTGTGCGAGTGGATGGGATGGCCCCTGGGCGCGGCCGCCTGAACGCGGCCTTTGCCTCGTAACGCAATCTGGATTCCATTCATGTTCATCGTCGATTCGCAAGTCCACATCTGGGCCGCCGATACGCCGGAACGCCCCTGGGTGACCGACAGTCCGGCCAAGCCTCACAAGGAACGGCCCTTTACCGCCGACGATCTGCTGGCCAGCATGAAAGAAGCCGGCGTCAGCCGCTGCGTGCTGGTGCCGCCCTCGTGGGAGGGCGACCGCAACGATGTCGCGCTGGAAGCTGCGCGCAGGCATCCAGACGTATTCGCCGTGACCGGCCGCGTTTCGATGGAAGCGCCCGATCGCCGCGAACAGATCAGTGGCTGGATGGACCAGCCCGGCATGCTGGGCCTGCGGCTGACCCTGCGCACCGAGCGCGAGCGCCGCCTGCTGTACGACCCGGCCGAAGACTGGGTCTGGAGCCTGGCGGAAGAAAAAGGCGTTCCGCTGCTGGTCTATCCGAACGGGCAGCTGGAAGCCTTGAGCAAGGTGCTGGCCTCGCATCCCGGGCTGCGCCTGGTCATCGACCACCTGGGCCTGCGCCGCGGCAAGGACGAGGCCGCCAAGGTCGATATCCCGCTGCTGGTGGAGATGGCATCGCGGCCCAATACGGCCGTCAAGGCCTCGTGCGTGCCGTTCTATTCGTCTCAGCCCTATCCGTACAGGAACATGTTCGACGCCGTGCGCAGCGTCATCGATGCCTACGGGCCCGAGCGGGTGTTCTGGGGCTCGGACCTGACCCGCATGCCTTGCACCTATACGCAGTGCGTCACGATGTACACGGAGGAAATGCCGTGGCTGTCGGGCGAGGCGCTCGAACAGGTGATGGGCCGCGCCCTGTGTTCTTGGCTGGATTGGCCGATCGGCCGGTCCGACGCCGTGTGACTGAATCCAAATCAAACGCAATCCGGAGTTAGAAACGTGCTGGACACCCTCCCCGCCGACCACGAAAACGCCAACGACAGCGCCTTCAAGCTGCCGCCCGACATCGAACAACTGCAGGAACTCGCCCGCCGCATCGTCCACGACGAACTGCTGCCGCTCGAAAAGGAATTCCTGCTTTCGCCCAACCATGCGCACGGCCTGAAGGAAACGCTGAACCTGAAGTCGGTGTTCCCGGAAGACGTGTGCAAGCGGCTGGAGCGCATCTCGCGCGATACCGGCCTGTGGTACCTGATGGTGCCGGAGGAGTTCGGCGGTTCGGGCCTGTCGCTGCTGGCCCAGGTGGCGATCATCGAGCAGTTCATGTATACGGCCGTGCCGTTCCCGCTGGCCAACGTGCCCAACATCCTCTACGAGTGCAAGGGCGAGCAGGTCGACAAATACCTGAAGGCCGTGATCGAGGGCGAGAAGACCACCAGCTTCGGCCAGACCGAGCCGAACGCCGGCTCGGACCCGGGCGGCATGATGAAGACCCATGCGGTGCGCGACGGCGACGAGTGGGTGATCAACGGCACCAAGATGTGGATCTCGATGGCCGCGGAATCCGATGTGATCATGCTGCAGGCCGTGACGGACCCGGAAAAGCGCCAGCGCGGCGGCATCACGATGTTCCTGGTAGACCGCAACAACCCCGGCGTGCACATCGAACAGCCGGGCCTGCGCACCTGGCTGAGCCCGCGCTCGGCGCAATACATCGTCCACTTCGACAACTGCCGCGTGCCGGCCGAGGCCGTGCTGGGCGAGGTCGGCAAGGGCTTCTCGCTGGGCCAGCGCTGGCTGACCATCCACGATCGCCTGCTGCGCGGGCCGCTGGCGCTGGGCAAGATGCAGCGCGCGCTCGACATGTCGATCGAATGGGCCAAGCAGCGCGTCACCTTCGGCAAGCCTATTTCGGACCGCCAGGCGATCCAGTGGAAGCTGGTGGACATGTACATCGACCTGAAGGCCTTGCGGTCGATGACCTACGAGGCCGCGGCGCGCGCCGACGCCGGCGACGACGTGCGCGCCGAGGCCGCGCTGGTCAAGCTGTGCAGCACCGAATGGGGCGCGCGCTGCATCGACCATGCGATCCAGGTGCACGGCGCGATGGGCGAGTCGCTCGAACTGCCGCTCACCCATTTCTACCGCTACCTGCGGCATGCGCAGATCGGCGGCGGCACCAGCGAGATCCAGCGCGTGCTGATCGCCCGCAAGCTGCTGGCGGCCTGACGCGCAGGGCGGGCCGAGCAACAACGACAGTCAGAAGGTTGTCCTCATGTCAGATTTTCCGAAGGCCATACGCATCGTCGAGCAGGGACCGCGCGAAGGGTTCCAGTTCGAAAAGCAGCCGGTTCCCACTGTTGCCAAGGTGGAACTGATCGACGCGCTGTCGGGCACCGGCCTCTCGCAGATACAGACCGTCTCGTTCGTCAATCCGAAGATGGTGCCGCAAATGGCGGACGCCGAGGCCGTGGTGGCCGGCATCACGCCCAAGCCAGGCGTGCGCTATACCGCCCTGGCGCTGAACGAGGCCGGCATCCGCCGCGCGCTGGCCACCGGGCGGCTCGACCTGGAGGGTTTCGTGTCGCTGACGGCGTCCGAGGCCTTCCTGCTGCGCAACCAGCGCCAGACGATGGCCGAGAGCATCGAAAAGCAGCGCGGCGCCGTGGGTCTGTACAAGGCGCATGGCATCGACGTCAACCGGGTGTCGATCATGGCGGCGTTCGGCTGCAATTTCGAGGGCGACATACCGGTGGAGCGAGTGCTGGACCTGGTGCAGGCCGGCATCGACATCGCCGCCGGGCATGGGTCCCGGATCCGCCAGCTCAACCTGTCGGACACGATGGGCTGGGCGACGCCGCGCACCATCCGGCAAGTGCTGGAGAAGGTCCGCGCGCGCTTTCCCGATCTCGAGCTGGCGCTGCACCTGCACGATACGCGCGGCATGGGCATCGCCAACGCCTACGCCGGCCTGGAGATGGGCGTGTCGACCTTCGACAGCTGCGTCGGCGGACTCGGCGGTTGCCCGTTCGCGGGCAACCCGGCGGCGGCGGGCAACGTCTGCACCGAGGACCTCGTTTTCCTGTGCGACGAGCTGGGCATCGAGACCGGCGTGTCGGCCGAGGCGATGATCGAAGCGGCCCGGCTTGCCGAACGCATCGTGGGGCATCCGCTGCCCGGCTCGGTCAAGACCGGCGGCACGCTGGCCCGCCGGCGTGCCGCGATCGCGGCGAACAAGGGGGTAGGCCAATGAGCGTCCTGCCTCTTGCCGGCGTGCGGGTGCTCGACCTGAGCAGCGTGATCGCCGGGCCGCTGTGCTCCTTCCAGCTGGCGCTGCTGGGCGCGGAAATCATCAAGGTCGAGGTGCCGGGCATCGGCGACATCGCCCGCCGCCTGGGCGGCGACCCGGAACTGTCGGCCCGCCAGATGGGGGTCTCGTTCCTGTCGAACAACGCGGGCAAGAAATCGATCACGCTCGACCTGAAACAGCCCGCCGGCCTGGAGATCCTCGGCCGGCTGCTGGAACGGTGCGACGTGCTGCTGGAGAACTTCCGGCCGGGCACGATGCAGCGCCTGGGCTTCGGCTACGACACCGCCAGGCGGATCAAGCCCGGCATCGTCTGGTGCTCGATCTCCGGCTTCGGCCAGTACGGGCCGCTGGCCTCGCGCCCGGCCTACGACCAGATCGTGCAGGGCTACTGCGGCCTGATGGCCAACACGGGCACCAGGGAAACCAGCCCGGTGCGGGCGGGCTACCAGGTGTGCGACAGCACGGCGGCCATCGTCGCCGCCTTCGCGATCGCCGCCGGCCTGTACAAGCGCGCCGTGCGGGGGGAAGGCGAGTTCATCGACGTGTCGATGCTCGACGCGTCGCTGTCGACGATGCCGTCGTGGCCGATCTCCAACTATCTGAACGCGGGCAAGCCGCCGAGCCCCATGGGCAACGACAATCCGGCCTCGAGCCCCTCGGGCGCCTTCCGCGCGCGCGACGGCGTCATCAACATCGTGGCCAATGACCAGCGCCAGTACGAGGCGCTGTGCGACGCGCTCGACGCGCCCGAGCTCAAGGCCGACCCGCGCTTCGTGGATCGGCCGACCCGGGTCGTGCACCGAGAGGCGCTGCGCGAGGGGCTGGAAGCCAAGCTGGCCGCGTGGACGGTGGCCGAACTCGACGCGATGCTGGCCGCCGTGGGCGTGCCGGCCGGGCCGATCCTGTCGCTGCCGCAAGTGCTGGCGCATCCGCAGGTGGCAGCGCGCGAATTGCTCAAGACCTTCCCGCCCAACGAGGTGGTGGACCGCCCGTTCACCGTGCATCGCGCCGGCTTCCGCCTGGGCGGGGCGCAGCCGGACGTCGACCTGCCGCCGCCCATGCTGGGCGAGCATACCGACGAGGTGCTGCAAACCCTCGGCTACGACCCCGCGCGGATCGCCGCGCTGCGCGCGCAGCGGGTCGTCTGAACCTTCACCCATTCGGAGCCGTCATGACCATCCCTTCGGAACCGCGCCTGGAAAATCCGGTGCTCAGGCGCCTGCGGGCAGGCGAGGCCGCGCTCGGCATGAGCGTCAGGCTGTCCCGCTCGGCCGACGTGGCGCGCATCGCGCGCGCCAGCGGGCACGATTTCATCTTCATCGATACGCAGCATTCGATCTTCGACCTGGAGACCATCGGCCACATCGCGCAGACGGCCATGGCCTGCGACATCGCGCCCGTGGTCCGGGTGCGCGGCGTGGACGATCCCGATACCTCGCTGCTGCTGGACAACGGCGTGCTGGGCATCGTCTTCCCCGACGTCAATACGCCCGAGCAGGCACGGCGCGGGGTCGAGACCTGCCGCTTCGCGCCGCGCGGCCGGCGTTCGCTGGCCGGGGGGTATCCGCATTTCGATTTCCGCCCGGTGCCGGCCGGCCGGTTGGTGTCCCAGCTCGACGACGCGACGCTGGTGGCCTGCATGATCGAAACCGAGGAAGGCCTGGCCAACGTGGAGGCCATCGCGGCGATCGACGGCGTCGACGTCCTGCACCTGGGTTCGACCGATTACCTGTCGGATATCGGCAAGCCGGGGCAGTTCGACCATCCCGCGCTGAAGGCGGCGCAGGAAAAGGTGATCGAGGCGGCGCGGCGCCACGGCAAGTTCGCCGGCTGCGGCGGCAACCGCGACGTCGAGCGGCAGGTAAAGGCGATCCAGGCCGGCGCGCGCTTCCTCACCACGCAGACCGACGCGGGATTCCTGCTGGCGGCGGCCGATCAATGGACCTCGGGGGTGCGCAAGGCGCTGGGCGCGTGACGCGCCATAAGGCCCGCCCGGCAAGCGGTTTCCCGAAGACAGGCATGGCAGAGCAAGGTCCCGGATTCGAGACTGCATGCCATTCACTTGAGCGATTGAGCGAAAATGTCGGGCGTCAGTTGACGGCGTCGCGGCCGCTCGAGTGTGCGGCGGCCGTGCTCGAATTCATCGATGGTCTTCACGAGAACAAGTCTTGATAGATTCGAATAAAGGTCAAATGTCCGGCGGCGCCGAGATGAGCACCAATACCTTCGTCTACACGACGCTCAAGCAGTGGATCCTGACCGGCCGCCTGCGCCCGGGCAACAAGCTGATCCCGCAGGAGCTGGCCGACGCGATGGACGTATCGCGCACGCCGATCCGCGAATCGCTGGAGCGCCTGCACCAGGAGGGCTATGCCGGGCGCCAGCCGCGGCGCGGATACTTCGTGGTCGAGCTTGCCGTGGCCGACGTGCGCGACCTGTACGAGACGCGCGAGGCGCTCGAACTGTTCGCGCTGGCGCAGACGCTCGGCGGCGAGGTGGCCGCCGCCGACATCGCCGCGCTGCGCAAGACCAACGCCGCCTACGCGAAGATGTTCGGCCCGGATATCGGCCTGACCCACGAACGCCTGGAACTCGACAAGACCTTCCACCTGCAGCTCGCGGCGCTGTCGGGCAACCGCTACCTGTGCCGCACGCTGGACGCCATTTTCGAGAAGCTCATTTTCAAGCGCCGCGTGGACGGCCCAGGGCCGCTGCCGAGCGAGGCGCCGTTCAAGGACCACGAACGCGTGCTCGACGCGCTGGAAGCGCGCAACGTGAAGAAGGCCACGCAAGTGCTCGGCAGCCACATCCGCGGCGGCTGCGACCGCCTGTTGAGATACCTGCACCTGGAGAACATGGACCGCGAATCGCCGCTGGTGCCGCGGCGCAAACGGGGCGGGCGCGACATGGCCTGAACGGCGGCGCAGCGCCGGCTGCGCCGCCTGACGTGATTCGATACGAGAGGATTTGCATCTTAATTTGGATGCAAAAGTGCATTTAATATGAGGAGAGGAATGTGCCGGACAAACCCGCCATTACCCATGAACTGGGCGCGCTGATCGCAGGCGTCCGGCCGGCCGACATCCCGGAGGCCGCGCGCGGCATCGCGGCGCGCGGCCTGGTCGACGCGGTCGGCACGATGATCGCCGGCAGCGTCGAGCCCGTCACGGGCATCGTCCGCCGCACCCTGCCGGCCGGCGGCCAGGCCCATGTATGCCTCGGCCCGGACACGGCCCATCCCATGGATGCCGCCCGCGTCAACGGTACGGCGGCGCACGCGCTCGATTTCGACGACGTGTCGATCCAGGGCCACCCCAGCGCGGTCCTGCTGGCGGCGCTGCTGCCCGAGGCCGAAGTGCTGGGCGCCAGCGGCCGCGACTTCCTCGACGCCTACGTGATGGGCTTCGAGGCCTGGGCCGAACTGGTGCTGCGCGAACCGGACCAGCATCACCGCAAAGGGTGGCATCCCACCGGCCTGTTCGGCGCGGTCGGCGCGGCCGCCGCCTGCGCCCGGCTGCGCCGGCTCGGCCCGCGCGAAAGCGCGCATGCGCTCGGCATCGCCGCCTCGCAGAGCGCGGGGGTGATGGCCAATTTCGGCAGCATGGTCAAGCCCTTCCATGCCGGCTCGGCGGCCTGCACCGGCGTCCTGTCGGCGCGGCTGGCCGCGGAAGGCATGCAGGCTTCGCCGGACGCGATCGAGCATCCGCAGGGGCTGCTGCGCGCCGCCTCTCCCGCCGGCCGGGTCGATCTCGACAGCCCGGTGCGCGCCGCCAGCGACTGGCACCTGCTCGCCCGCGGGCTGACGATCAAGAAATACCCCACCTGCCTGAGCACGCACCGCGGGCTGGACGGCATGCATGAACTGCTGGCCCAGGGGACGCTGCCGGCCGGCAGCGTCAGGCGGGTGACGGTCCGGATGAGCGCGCGCAACGCCACCATCCTGCACGCGCACCGGCCGCGCACCGCGCTGGAAGGCAAGTTCAGCATCGAGTTCGCCGTGGCCGCGATGCTGGCGGCGGGCCGGCTCACGCTGGCCGAATTGACCGACGATTTCGTGCTGCGCGACGACGTCCAGGCGTTGATCCGCCGCGTGGCGGTCGAACACGACTCGCGCGAAGACCCGCTGACCGGCTACGCGCCGGAAGACACGATCACGATCGAGACCGAAGACGGCCGGCGCCTGGCTACCTCGGTGTCGGACATGCGCGGCACGCCTGCCAACCCGATCGGGGACCGCGAACTGTTCGCCAAGTTCGAATCCTGCCTGCGGGTGGCGGACTACGGCGCGCCCGCCCAGGCCTTGTTCGAGTCCTTCCTCGACCTGGCCGCGGTGCCGGACATGTCGGCCTTCGTCCGGCGCTGGGCCGGCGCGGCGCGGCGCAAGGAAAACATCGAGCGCGAGGTAACCCATCATGGCTAGAACCCTTTCGCCGGTCCCGCCCGCCGGCGCGGCCGCAAGCGATGCAGCCTCCACCTTCGAGGTGGGCGGCTACCGCGTGGACCTGCTCCTGCAGGGCTATCCCGGCAAGGCCACCTGCCACGGCGGGCTGGGCTGGAGTTCGGTGATCCTGCTGCGCGGCCATGGGCGCGTGGCGGTGATCGACACCGGCGCCTTCGGCATGCGCAAACCGCTGATCGCGGCGCTCGAAGCGCTGGGCGTGACGCCCGGCGACGTGACCGACGTGCTGCTGAGCCACGCGCACCACGACCACATGATCAATTTCACGCTGTTCGGCCAGGCGCGCATGGTGATCGGCGCGGTCGAACTCGAATGGGCCCGCAAGGCGCCATGGGGCTCCACGCCGGTGCCCGAGGTCTACGTCAAGGAGCTGGCCGCGTGGCCTTCGCTGCATCTGGCGCAGGAAGGCGAAGAGGTGCTGCCCGCGGTGTCCGTCCACCTGGCGCCCGGCCATACGCCCGGCCACCTGGTATTCGTGCTGGCCGGCGAAAAGCGCGACCTCATCGTCGTCCAGGACGCGGCCAAGAACCGGGCCGAACTGGTGTCGCGCCACACGGACATGACCTACGACGCCAGGCTCTCGGCCGCGTCGATCGACAAGATCATCGCCCTCTGGGGCCGGCGGCCGGGCAGCGTACTGATCCCGGGCCACGACCTGCCGATGGTGCTCGAAGACGGCTGGCCGCGGCTGCTCGGCAAGCGCCGCGCCGGCATCGCCGCCATGTTCGGCGATTCCCTGGAAGAGACGACGGTGTTCGACCTGGCCGGCGACTGAACCCATCCACTCTACCTGCTCAACCCACCATGGCTACGCTCACTCAGGAATTGCTGGACTTCGTCGGGATGGAAAGCCCCGCCATCGAGGCGCCCGAACCGGTCGAGGCCGGCGCGGTGCGCCGCTACGCGCAGGCGATCATGGACGAGGACCCGATCTTCGCCCCCGGCTCCGACACGGCGCCCTTCGGCGCGCCGGTCGCGCCGCCGCTATTCCCCACCCATATGTTCCGGCGCCCCTTCGGCACCCCGGACCCGCTCACCGAACATGCCGGCGATCCGGACTTCGACGCGGCCGTCGGCTCCAGCATCCGCGGCCTGCCCGAGCTGCCCATCCGCGGCAAGACGCGCCTGAACGGCGGCTCGGAAGTCGAGTTCTTCCGCTATGCGCGGCACGGCGAGCGCGTGCGCATGAAGTCCCGCTATGCGGACATGACGCAGCGCGAGTCCGGCAAGGGGCCGATGGTCCTGGTGGTGGTGGAGACCGACTATCTCGCCCCGTCCGACGAACTCCTCATGCGCGTGCGCAGCACGGCGATCTACCGATGAACACGTTCCCGCATCGCAGTTTCGAATCCGTCCAGGTAGGCGACCGCATCGAAGCCTCTTACGGCCCGCTGGGCACCGCGCACCTGATGCGGTGGTCCGCCGCCATGGAGAACTGGCACAAGATCCACTACGACCATCCGTTCACGGTGGGGCACGAGCAGCTGCCCGGCCTGCTGATCAACGGGTCTTTCAAGCAGCAGTTCATCGTTTCGCTGCTGAGGCATTGGGCCGGCTACACCGGATGGGTGTGGAAGGTCGCCTTCCAGTTCAGGGCGATGAACGTGGCCGGCGAAACGCTCTCGGTCTGGGCCGAGGTGGCCGCCGTGCGCCGCCATGCGCAGTTCGGCTGCGTGGACCTGACGCTGGGCATACGCAACGAGGCGGGGCTGGAATCGACGCCCGGCAAGGCCACCGTGGCGCTGCCCTTCGCCGATGGCGCGCCGTTGCCTTATCCGTTCAGGCCGCCGGCGGACTGAAGCCGTCCAACCGCAATACGACAGGCACCATCCCATAGGAGACAGAAATGAAGAACAGGCACAACTGGCCCCGCCTCGGGGCGCTCCCGGCCCTGGCGCTCGCGCTGCCGATCGCCGCGCCGGCCATGGCCGAGGAATCTTTCCCCCGCGCGCCCATCCAGCTGATCGCGCCGTTCGCCGCGGGCGGCGGATTCGATTCGGTCGGGCGCGTCATTTCCGACCAGCTTTCCAAGATTCTTGGCGTATCGGTGGTGGTGCTCAACAAGCCGGGCGCCGGCGGCCTGGTCGGCGGCGCGTACGTGGCCAAGGCGCGCCCCGACGGCTACACGCTGCTGCTGGCCGGCCCGGCCACGCTGGCGATCGGCCCGAACCTGTTCTCCAACGCCTCGTACAGCCCGACCACGAGTTTCGAGCCCATCACCTACATCGGCGGCACCGCCTATTTCCTGGCGGCGCGGCCCGACGTCGCCAAAGACGTGAAGACGCTGATCGCGAAGGCCAAGGCGGCGCCGGGCAAACTGGCGTACGCGTCGCCCGGCACCGGCTCGAACCTGAATCTCTCGATGGAACTGTTCAAGCTCAAGACCGGCACCGACATCATGCACGTTCCCTACCCCGGCAGCGGGCCGGCCATCGTCGACGTGCTGGCCGGACGCGTCCAGATGACGCTGGCACCCGAGATCGTGTTGCCGCACATCCGCTCCGGCCAATTGGCGGGACTGGCCGTGAGCACCTCGGCGCGGTCGCCGCTGATGCCCGACATCCCCACCTTTGCCGAGGCCGGCGTGCAGGGCGTGGAAAGCTCTGGCTGGTACGGCGTGCTGGCGCCCGGCGGCACGCCGAAACCGGTGATCGACAAGCTCAACGCCGCGGTCAACCAGATGCTGCAGTCGCAGCCGTTCAAGGAGCAGGCCGACAAGCTGGGCCTGGAGATCGGCGGGGGCACGCCCGAACAGCTGGGGCAGCGGATCGACGAAGAAAACAGGAAATGGAAGACCGTGATCGACGTGGCCGGCATCAAGGCGCAGTGAACGGCCAGCCGCGCGGCGCGTACCGTATGCAGTCCGGCCGGGGCTGGCGCCCGGCCGCGTGGACGCCTTTTACCGCGGCTCGGCGGGCGCGGAATCGGCGTACGCCCGCTGCCTGGCCTGGTCCAGGTATTCGCACAGCTGCCCGGTTTCCTCGATCATGCGCGGGCCGGGCCGGTGCATGCGATCGGCGTCCACCGTCCACAGGTTGCCCAGGGCGGCGGCGGCCAGGCCGGGCGCGTATTTCTTCCAGGCGGCCAGCCGGTTCCGGGACTGGGCATCGCTGCCGCCGGCGATGATGGCCTGCGGATTGGCCACCAGCACGTTCTCGGTGCCGACGATGGGCGAGGTGGGCCGCAGCGCCGCGAATACGTTGACGCCGCCGCAGATGCCCAGCGCATGGCTGATCATGCTGCGGCCGTTGACGGTATAGGCCGGGTTGCCGCCGATCTGGTAGAACACCCGCACCGGGCGCTGCGCGGCGTAGCGGAAGGCGAGGTCCTGCAGCTTGTGGCGCAGGCGGTCGGCGGCGGCGTCGGCCGCGCCGGCCGTGCCCATGATCCGGCCGAAGCGGCCGATCTCGTCGGGAATGTCGGACAGTTGCGCGGGGTGGCTGTAGTACACCGCCACGCCCATGTCCTGCAATTGCTGCAGCGGCTGCTTCTGGCTGGCCGCCGGCAGCGCGCCGTAGGACCACAGCACGACCAGGTCGGGCTTCACGCTCAGGATGCGTTCGACGTCGATCCGCAGGCCGTCGCCCACGCGCGGTAGCGCCCGCGCGGCGGCCGGATAGTCGCTGTGCTGGTCGACCCCCACCACGCGGGCGCCGGCGCCGGCGGCGAACAGCATCTCGGTCAGGTGCGGCGCGAGCGACACCACGCGCTGCACCGGGCCGTGCAACTGCACCAGGCGGCCTTCGTCGTCGAACACCCGGACCGGGTCGGCCCGGGCAGCGGCCGGCGCCGCTACCGCCACCGCCAGGAGCGCCGCAGCCAGCCGCCGGCCGCCGGCGTTCACGGCTGATAGCTCAGGCTGACGAAGACGTTCGAACCCGGCGTGGCGTAGCCGCGCGCGAATTCGTAGTCCTTGTCCGTCACGTTGTTCCATCGTACTTGCAGCCGCAGTTGCCTGGTCAGATCGTAGGAAGCGGTCAGATTGAGCAGACTATAACCGCCCAGCCTGTACGTTTCATTCGAGAACGACGAGGCGTTGTAGGCGGTATCGAGGCGCGAGCCGCTGGCCAGCCATTCCGCGCCCAGCAGCCAGCCGGCCACGCGGTGTTCGGCCGCCAGCTTGAGCGCCTGGCGCGCGCGCCGGGTCAGCGTCTGGCCGGTGTTGCGGTCTTCCGGGTCGGTCACGTCGAGGCTGGCGCGCAGCGAGGTCGCGCCCAGCCGGGCGGCGGCGTTCAGCGTGATGCCTTTGATCACGGCGTCCTTGTTGACCGCGAACGGGTTCTGGTAGACCACCAGGTTGTCGATCTTGTTGCGGTAGGCCTGCACGCCGGCCTCGACGTTGCCGCGGTGGTAGCGCAGCCCGGCCTCGACGTTGCGCGACGATTCGGGGCCGAGGTCGGGGTTGCCGTAGATGGGGTAGTACAGGTCGTTGAAGGTCGGCAGCCGGAAGCCGGTGCTGGCCGCCGCCGTGGCCTGCCAGGCCGGGCTCAGGTCGTAGCCGTAGAACAGGCCGCCGGTGACGCGGCTGCCGTAGGCGGCCACGTGGTCGTAGCGCAGGTTGCCCTGGATGTGGTGGGCCGACAGGTCGGCGCGGTACACGCCCACCAGCGAGTTGGTGTTGCGCGACGACGGATCGAAGGCCGTGGTGCCGTCGACGTCTTCCTCGCGCCGCTCGGCGGCCACCGACAGCGACTGGCCGGCGGCCAGCGCGAAATCGTTCTGCCACGAGAACAGCGTTTGCCGGGTGCGGAAGGCGCCGCGGCCGGCCGGGTCGAACGCGCTGGGCGCGTACAGGCTGACGTTGTCGTCGATCGTGCGGCCGACCCGCAGCCGGCTGGTCCACGACCGGGCGATGCGATTGGTGGACGCCAGCGAGTACGACTCGGTCTTCTGGATCATGCGGTCGTCGAAACCGTCGCCGCCGTCGTACTGGCCGTTCAGGCGCGAGCGCAGGAACGAGGCCTCGATGTCCTGGCCATCGGCCCAGGTCAGGCCCAGGCGGCCGGCCGCGTGGTCTTCGCGGTAGCCGTCGCGGTCGGGATCGAACAGGCCGCCGGGTTCGGTCGGCTTGGTGGCGTTGAAGCCGTCGCTGCTGGCGTGGCCGGCCGACAGGGCGTAGCGCCACATGCCGCTCGATCCCGACAGGCCGGCGTCGGCCTTGCGGGTGTTCCAGCTGCCGATGCCGGCCGAGCCGTGCGCCTCCAGCGGCCGGTCGGCCGCGGGCCGGCGGGTGATGATGTTGACCACGCCGCCGATCGCGTCGGCGCCGTACAGGCCGCTGGCCGGGCCGCGCAGGATCTCGATGCGCTCGACGTCGGCCAGCCCGATCGCGTTGATGCCGGCGCCGCCGGCGGAAGACGAGCCCACGCGCTGGCCGTCGATCAGGAATACCGTGTGGGCGCTGTTGGCGCCGCGCAGGAATACGCTGGTGGTGGTCTGCGGGCCGCCGTTGGTGGCGATGTCGACCCCGTACTGGCTCTGCAGCAGTTCGGCCAGGCTGCTCTGGCCGGCGTTGCGCAGGGTCTCGGCGTCGATCACGCTGACGTCGCCGAGCGCGTTCGACAGCGGCTGTTCGGCGCGGGCGGCGGTAACGACCACCGGCTCGAGATTGCCGGCGGGAGAGGGCGAAGCGGCCTGCGCCGCACAGCAAAGAACGCTTGCGATGCCGGCCAGCGGCCGGGAAACGGAAAGGGACATGGATGCGGTGTCCGGTATGGCGTGCGACCCCGCACGCCGGAAATGAAACCGGAAACGCCGCGGCGGCCGCCCGATGCCGAGCCCGATGGCGCGCGCCCCCCGCCTGGCATGGCGGACTGGGCCGCGCATGCCGCGCGGCCACGGCGCATGCCGCGTTCGGGTTGCGCCGCCGGCCCTGCGGCCGCGGCGTCGGAATCATGGCTGCCCTCCGCAGCGTTTCCCCCTGCCGACCGGGAAGGTCGGCGAGCCGGCCGGTATCCGGGCTGGCATCCTTGGCCGCGCCCCCTTCCCATGGCGCGGCGCCCGGCTTGCCGGGGCGCGGACCACAGTGGGACTGGCGCGGTGTGCCGCGGCCGGCCATGCCGGTTGCGGCGGAATGCTTACCGTTGCGGGGGCAGCACAGGTTAAGACCGGACGGGCCGGCTCTCCTGTTTCCCGTTTGACCCTCGTGCGAGGGCACCGAACTCGGCGGCTACTCTATCACGCCGGGCCGCAGAGGGCACCGCGGCGTCGCGCCTTCTCCAAACACACGAACTTGCGCCGCCCCTCCAGGATGCGGCGGATCCGGCTCCGCCGGTCCGCTCGCATCGCCCCTTGAGGGGCGCGCGAAGCGCGTAGGGGAGGGCCTCCTCCGGGGGCGCGCGAAGCGCGTAGGGGTGGGTCTCTTCACACAGCGTAGTCGCCGCTTGCTTCGGGCTGGTATTGCAGCTCGAGCAGCCGCAGGCTGCGCGCCGCGCCTTCGGGCGGCTGCCACTGCACCGTGCCCGGAACGGCCGCGCCGAGCAGGCGGCAGCCGAGCGGCGACAGCACCGAGACGCGGCCCTGCGCGGCGTCGGCGGCATCGGGGTAGCACAGGGTCAGCGTCCGACGGGTGCCGTCGGCGTCCTCGGTCACCACGCGCGAATGCATGGTCACCACGTCGGGCGGCATTTCGGCCGGCAGCACCCGGTCGGCGGCCTCCAGCGCGCCGGCCAGCGCTTCGCGCACGCCGGCGTCGCGCGGCAGCTGGGCCAGCAGGCGGGTGATGCGGAGATAGTCGAGTTCATTGACGACGAGGTCGTCGGGCAAGGCGATGGTCATGTCGGGACTCCGGGAAGCAGATGAATTGCGCGCGGGTGGCGCGCCGCTCGGGGCGGGCCCGGCGACCGGAGCGGAAGACGCGGAAAGAAATGGATCGGTCGCCGGGCCTAGGCGTGGCAGGGTGCGGACGAGCGCGGGCGCGCGGCCGTCCGGCACGGGCCGGGAGGCGCGACGCGGCGCATCGGAAGGCGCGCCGGCGAGGCGGAGAACAGAGGATCCATGGCTAAAGCATAGCCTATTGCACGCCATCGACGCAGTGGCTGCTGGCGTATTGCGGCCGACCTTGGGCGCGGCCGGCCCGATTCGGCCCGGCGCCGGCCGTCAGGCCCGCGCGCTCAGCGTGGCCAGCCACGCCTCCAGGTCGGCATAGGCCGGCCCGGCGAATTCCGCCGTCTCGTTGAAGATGTCGTGGCGCGCCTGGGCGTACCAGCGCAGCGCCAGCATGCCGGGCGCCGCGCCGTCGGCGAAGCGGCGACTGCCCGCGGGGTCGACCACGGTATCGCCGCCGGCCACCAGCAGCAGCGTGTGCCATTTCAGCGCGCCGGCCTCGGCGATGGAACGCTCGCCGGCCTGTCCGATGAAGCGCGCCAGCCGCGGCGTGATGCGGTCGTGCACCAGCGGGTCGTTGTCGTAGCCGTCGATCGTGGCCTGGTCGTGCGACAGCGCGTCGGTGCGCAGCCCGGTGCCCAGGCGCAGGTCGGGCGCGAAGCGCTCCAGCGCGCCGCGCAGCAGATGCCGGCCGCGCGCCGCGGGCAAGGCGAAGGGCGGCGACGACAGCACCACGCCGGCCAGCGGCATCTCGCCGCGCAGCGCGATCCGCGCGGCTACGAGCGCACCCAGGTCGTGTCCTACCAACAGCGGCGGCGCGCCCGTCTGCTGCGCGTACTCGGCCAGCCGGTGTTCGGCGTCGCGCACCAGGTCGTCGTCGTGGGCAAGACTGCCGCGCTTGCCGCCGGAACGGCCGTGGCCGCGGTGATCGTGCGCCGCGAGCGCCCAGCCGCGTTCGGCCAGCCAGCGCGCCAGGCCGTCATAGCGGCCGGCATGCTCGCCCAGGCCGTGCAGCAGGTAGGCCGGCCGTCCCGCCTCGCCGGCCGTCGCCGGCCAGCGATGGCTCGCCAGCTGGGTGCCGTCCGGCGCGGTGGTCATGGAAATCAGCGACAATGGGAAGCCCGTCTCGGTTGATTCTGAACGCGGCATTGTCGCTCAGCCGGCGCCGCCGGCAGGCGGCGGGCGGTGTAACGGGTTGTACCGGTTTGTTGTCGCCGCGGCCTCGTGCCGCCGCCCTTTCCCTGTTTCGTTCCTGCCCGGAGGGCCACGTTGTCCCGATTGCGCATCGCCTTCGCCTGGGTCGTGCTGTTGCTGGCGGCCTGTTCGCCCAAGTACGACTGGCGCGAAATGCCGGCCGCCGACGGCGCCGTGCGGGTGGCCTTCCCGTCCCGCCCGCAAAGCGAAACCCGTGACGTCGACGTGGGCGGCCATACCCTGTCGCTGACCTTCACCGTGGCGCAGATCGACACCTCGGTGTTCGCCGTCGGCCATGCCCGGCTGCCGCCCGCCGTGCGCGACGACCCGGCCGAGATGGCCAAGGTGGCGGACGGCTTCGAAGAGGTGCTGCGCGCCAACCTGCAAGGCTCCCAGACCGGCCGCCGCGACGTCGCGTTGAAGCAGGCGCCGTCCGACACGCGCAGGCTGTACCGGTCGGTCGAACTCGAAGTGCACGGCACGGTGGCCGACTCGCCTGCCTGGCTGCTGGGGCGGATGGTGGTGCTGGGCGACATGCTGATCGAAGTGATCGCGCTGGGCAACGAGGCCGACCTGCCGCGCGACGTGGCGCAAACCTTCGTGCAGTCGCTGCGGGCGGAATGAACTGCCGCGAACGCTGCGGCGCCTGTTGCATCGCGCCGTCGATCTCCAGCCCGATCCCCGGGATGCCCGGTGGCAAGCCGGCCGGCGTGCGCTGCGTGCAACTCGACCACGACGAGCGCTGCCGGATCTTCGGCCACCCGGACCGGCCGGCGGTGTGCGGCTCTCTGCAGCCCGACGAGTCGATGTGCGGCGAGAGCCGCGAACAGGCGCTGCGCTGGCTCGGCCGTCTGGAGCGAATGACCGCTCCTGCAGCGCAGCAAGATCCGGACGGAAACGCGGCGCGCGACCGGCGGTAGGCCACGCATATTTTCCCGGTGCCGCGAATTCATTTTCAAAATGCCGGCTGCGCCGATTCCAGTCGAAATAAATGCCGCACTATTCGGGGGCGGCTCAGGCATGAAAAGAGAATGCCGCACTATTAATGTGCGGCGCCGCACCAAAAAAGTGTTAATAATCGCCTCCGGCCAAACCCTTGCTCCGCCTGGGTCTCCGCCGGTCAGACGATTAGAAGAAGGTTTCCTCTCGCTTAATCGGCAATTATTCATGATCCGTATCTTATGAATTAACCGAACTCGACATTGTTGCCATTCGAGGTGCTGGCCTACAGTTTGTTCTCCTTTTTTGAGATATGTAGACGAAGGCGGGCAACGATGAAAACAGCTCTGGGGAAAATCGGATTCGCGCTATTCGCCGCCGCCTGCATGGCGGGGCCGCTGCAAGCGCAGGAATATCCGAGCAAGCCTGTGAACATTCTGCTGGGTTATTCCCCCGGCGGCAGCGGCGACACCATCGCCCGCTTCGTGGCCGAGGAATTGAGCAAGGCGCTGGGCCAGCCGTTCGTGGTCCAGAACCGGCCGGGCGCGGCCGGCATCATCGCGGCCGAGGCCGTGGCCCGGTCCGCCCCGGACGGCTACACGCTCCTGTCCGGCAGCTCTACCGAACTGTCGGCCAACGTCAGCGTCTACAAGCAACTGCCCTACGATCCGCGCAAGGATTTCGAGCCGATCATCCAATACAGCATCCAGCCCAACGTGCTGATGATCAAGGCCAAGGATGCCCGCCTGCCGATTTCTTCGGTGCGCGAGCTGGTCGACTACGCCAAGGCCAATCCTGGCAAGGTGTCGTACGGGTCGGCCGGCAACGGCTCCACCCAGCATTTGGCGATGGAGGCCCTGAGCATGCGCGCGGGCGTCGAACTGCTCCACGTGCCGTACAAGGGCGGCGCCAACGCCATCGCCGACCTGCTCGGCGGCCAGATCGACGTGAACTTCTCGCCGCTGCCCGAGATCATCGGCCACATCAAGAGCGGCCGCCTGAAGGCGCTGGCCGTGTCTAGCTCGCAGCGTTCGGCGCTGCTGCCGGACGTTCCCACGATGAACGAGGCGGGCGTGGCCGGCTACGAATTCGTCGGCTGGCACGGGCTGGTGGCGCCGGCCGGCACGCCGAAGGCCGTGGTCGACAAGCTCAACGCGGCGATCCAGAAGGCCCTGCAAAACGACCTGGGCAGGCGCTTGACGGAGGCGGGGCTGACGGTGACCGGCGGCACGCCCGAACAGGCGCGCCAACGGCTGAACGACAGCATCAAGCTGTACGGCGAGCTGGTCAAGGCCTCCGGCATGCCCCTCATGTAACGCATCATTTTCTTTCCCTTACCGCCATGTCACAGCACTACCTCGATCCCGTCATCAATCCTCGCACCGTCGCCGTCATCGGCGCTTCCAAAAGTCCGCTCAAGCGCGGCAACCGGGCCATCCGGACACTGGCCTCGGCTAACTATAAAGGGACAATTCTGCCTATTCATCCGTCCGATGATGAGATCCTGGGATACAAGGCCTATCCGTCCGTAGCCGCCGTTCCGTTCGACATCGACCTGGCGCTGGTCTGCACCGCCGCCGCGACCGTGCCGGACATCCTCGAGGAATGCGGCCGCAAGGGCGTCAAGGGGGCCGTGCTGCTGGCGGGCGGGTTCAGCGAGGCCAGCGAAGAAGGCCGCGTGCTGGAAGAGCGCGCGGTAGCGGTGGCCAAGCGGTACGGGGTGCGGCTGATCGGGCCTAACACCAGCGGCATGTTCAGCGCCCGCATGGGATGCAATGCCTCGGGCTGGTTCAACGTGCCCACCGGACCGCTGGCGCTGCTGTCCAATTCGGCCAACGTGCTGCTCTCGCTGGTGGCCGAATTCCAGTTCCAGGCCAACACCGGCATCAGCACCATGCTCAGCGTCGGCAATCAGGCCGACATCCAGTTCCACGAATACCTGGATTACCTGGGCACGGACGACGCCACCCGGGCGGCGCTGTTCTACGTCGAGGGGTTCAAGAACGGGCCGGCGTTCATCGAAACGGCCCGCAAGGTGGCGCCGGCCAAGCCCATCGTGATGTACGTGGCCGGCCGCAGCGACGCCGGCAAGGGCGCCGCCAAGTCGCACAGCGGTTCGCTGGCGGGCGATTACGCCGTCAGCCGCGGCGTGCTGCAGCAGGCCGGCGTGGTCATGGTGGGGCAGTCCGACCACATGTACCCGGTTGCGGATGCGCTGTCGCTGTTTCCGGTCATGAAGGGGCGCCGCGTGGCCGTCGTCTCGGAAGGCGGCGGCCCGATCACGATGGCGGCCGAAGCGCTGGCCGCCAACGGCCTGGTGCTGGCCCAGCTGTCTGCCGAGACGCAGGCCAAGATCCACGCGGTGGTGCCGGCCGCCTCGGCGATCTCCAATCCCGTGGACGCGGGCGGCGGCACCGATCCGAGGGTGGAGTACTACGGCCCGATCTCCAAGGCGATCCTGGAGGATCCGAACATCGACGCGCTGCTGCTGGTCGGCTATTTCGGCGGCTATACCACCCGCTACGACGATTCGGTCGCCGAAGCCGAGCAGGCCGTGTGCCGCGAGCTGGGCGAACTGATGCACAAGCACGGCAAGCCGGTCATCGTGCAGACCCACTTCGCGAATTTCAAGCCGTCCTCGCTGGCGGTGCTGCGCGAGGCGGGCGTGCCTTTCCATCGCCACATCGAGGTGGCCGTGCAGTGCCTGGCCGCCGCGGCCGATTATGGCCGGGCGCGCGAACGGCTGCTGGCCTCGGCCGGCGCGGACCAGGCGCTTGCGCCGCGGGCCCATGCCGAAGCCCTGATCCAGGCGGCCCGGAAGCAGGGGCGCGACCTGCTGGAGACCGAGTCGCGCGAAATCCTTGGCGAGTACGGCATCCAGGTTCCTCCCAGCGTGCTGATGCGGACCGACGGCGACGCCGCCGCGGCGATCGGCAAGCTGGGCGCCGCGCCGCTGGCCGTCAAGATCGTTTCGAAGGACATCCTGCACAAGTCCGAGGCGGGCGGGGTCAAGCTGAACGTGACGGGCGAGCAGGCGCTGCGCGCGGCATTCGCCGAGATCAAGGCCAACGCGGCCAGGTACGACGCCGGCGCCGAGGTGACCGGGGCGCTCGCCACGCCGATGGCGGCGCGCGGCGTGGAGCTGATCATAGGCGTCACGCAGGATCCGCAATACGGCAAGGTCATCATGTTCGGCCTGGGCGGCATTTTCGTCGAGGTGATCCGCGACGTGGCGTTCCGTTCGCTGCCCCTGAAGGAGGCCGACGCGCGGGAGATGATCGCCGAGCTGCGCTACGCCTCGGTGCTCGACGGCGTGCGCGGCGCGGCGGCGGCCGACAAGGAGGCGCTGGTCGACCTGCTGATGAAGGTGTCGCAGGTGGCGACGGCGCATCCGGACTTGGCCGAGATCGACCTGAACCCGGTCATCCTGCACGACAAGGGGTATTCGGTGGTCGACGCCCGCATGATCGTGGCGCCGGCGTCCTGACATACCGCGGAATTCCTGCGAAGCAGCATGTGTAAAACAAGCGGCGCGGCCCGGCCCGCCGCCAAGGAGCGAAAATAAATGAGCAAGATCAAGGGTTCGGAGATTCTCGCGAACAGTCTCAAGAAGATGGGCGTCGAGTCCATGTTCTACATCATGGGCGGCCCGATGCTGGAGGTCGAGTCGCACTGCATCCGGCAGGGGATACGCGCCATCGACGTGCGCCACGAAAGCGCCGGCGCCATGATGGCCCACGCCTGGGGCCGCTCCACCGGCAAGGTTGCCGTCTGCATGGGGTGCTCCGGACCGGGCACCACCAACATGGTCACCGGCGTGGCCACCGCCTGGGGAGATGCCGTGCCGGTGCTCGCCATCGGCGGGTCAGCGCCCCTGAACTCGATCGGCGGCAACCAGGGCATTTTCCAGGAAATCGACCAGGTCGCGCTGTTCCGGCCGATCACCAAATGGGCCGAGCGCGTCACCAACATCCGCCGGATTCCCGAAATGGTGGCGACCGCGCTGCGGCAGGCTCGCCATGGCCGTCCGGGCCCCGTGTACCTGGATATGCCGGGCGACATCCTGTATGAGCTGATCGACGAAGAAGAGATCGTCTACCCCGAACTCGAACGGGCCCAGCCGGCGCACCGCCCGTACGGGGCGCCGGCCGCCATCGACCAGGCCCTGCGCCTGCTGGAGCAGGCCCGCAAGCCGATCATCCTGAGCGGCAGCGGCGTGCTGTGGTCGCAGGCTTCGTCCGCCTTCGGGCGCTTCGTCGAGCAGGCCGGCATCCCGTTCTTCACCACGCCCCAGGGGCGCGGCGTGCTGCCCGACGATCACGAACTGGCCTTCTTGTACGCCAAGTCCACCGCCATGCGCGAGGCTGACCTGGTTATCTCGGTGGCCACCCGCTCCAACTACGTCAACGGCCATCTGCGCGCGCCGCGGCTGAACGGGGACGCGAAGATCATCCAGATCAACATCGACCCGCAGGAAATCGGGCTGACCCGCGGCTGCGACGTCGGCATCGTGGGCGACGCCAAGGCGGTGCTGGGGCAATTGCTGGAGGCCGGCCAGGGCCGCCTCGACAAGCAGCGCTACCACGACTGGGTATCGAAGCTGACGGCGATCAATGCCGAGAAGGCGCAGCAGGCGGAAGCCAAGCTGAACATCGACCAGGAGATGATCCATCCGCTGCGGCTGTGCAAGGAAATCCGCGATTTCCTGGACCGCGACGCCATCCTCGTGGTCGACGGCCAGGAGATCCTCAACTATGCCCGCCAGTCGATCCCGACCTTCCATCCCGGCCACCGCCTGAATTCCGGCACCTTCGGCACCATGGGCGTGGGCCTGCCGTTCGGTATCGGCGCCAAGCTGGCGCATCCCGACAAACAGGTGCTGGTGCTGCACGGCGACGGTTCGTTCGGCATGCATGCGATGGAGCTGGACACCGCGCGCCGGTTCAATATCCCCCTGGTCACGGTGATCAGCCTGAACGGCGGCTGGACGGCCGATCCGGACGGCGTCAAGCCCGGCCGCGACCTCGGCTTCACCCGCTACGACAAGATGGCCGAAGGCCTGGGCTGCTTCGGCGCCTACGTGGAGAAGGCCGAAGACATCCGGCCGGCGCTGGAACGGGCTTTCGCCGCCAAGGTGCCTGCCGTAGTGAACGTCCGGACCGATCCCCTGGCCCGCGCCGTCACCGCCAAGTTTTCCAGCTACAGCACCTGACGGGCGCCGTGCGGTTCGTGCGCCCCGGCCTTCGGAGTCCGCTACGCCATGGCTGACGTTCCGGCATTCCATCAATATGGCGCGGTCGAGCTGGGGCGCCGGCTGCGTGCCGGCGAGTGCCAGGCCGAGGAGGTGGCTGAGCATTTCATCGACCGCATCCGCGCCTGCCCCGACCCGGCCGTCTTCCTCCATGCCACCTTCGACCGCGCGCGGCGCGAGGCGGGCGCCAGCGGCGAACGCCTGCGGCGCGGCGCACCGCTGGGCCCGCTGGACGGCGTGCCGGTCGTCTGGAAAGACGTCTTCGATCTGGCCGGGACGCCGACGACCGCCGGTTCGCGGCTGCTGGCGGACCGCGGCCCGCCGGTGGCGGACGCCGATGTCGTGCACCGCGCCGGCCTGGCCGGCCTGGTGTCGCTGGGCAAGACCAATCTGACGGAGTTCGCCAACTCGGCCCTCGGCCTCAATCCGCACTACGGCACGCCGCACAACCCGCGCGCGGCCGATGCGCCGCGGGTGCCGGGCGGGTCGTCGTCGGGCGCGGCGGTTGCGGTGGCGCGCGGTCTGGCGCCGCTGGCCGTCGGCACCGATACCGGCGGATCGATCCGCACGCCTGCCGCGTTCAACGGCCTGGCGGGCTTCAAGGCCTCGGTGGGGCGCTACGACATGCGCGGCGTGTTTCCGCTGGCGCCGTCGCTGGACTCCGTGGGCCTGTTGGCCGGCAGTGTCGCCGACTGCGCGGCCCTGGACGCCGCCCTGTGCGGCGATGCCCGGCTGCCGGTGCCGCAGGACCCGCTGTGCTGTCACGTGCCGGCCGATATCCTGGCCTGGGCCGACCCCGACGTGCGGGAGAATTTCGAGTCCGTCCTGGCCTGCCTGGAACGGCATGGGATCGCCTGCCGGATGCTTGCCCTGCCGGACTTCGGGCTGATCGAGGAAGGCATGCGGCGGCACGGCGGCATCAGCCTGGCCGAGGCCTATCGCGAGCACCGCAATTGGGTGGAAAGCCCGCAGGGCGCGCGCCTGATGGATCCCTTCGTGCGGCAGCGGATCCTGAAAGGCCGGGCCATGTCGGCATACGATCTGCTTGCGCTGCAGGCACTGCGGCGGGACTGTGCCGGCCGGGTGTGGGCCGCCGTGCGGGGCGGTCCGCTGCTGATGCCGACCGCGCCGCACGTGGCGCCGCTGCTCGGGCAAGTGGAGGGTTCGCCCGCGGAGTTCGAGCGCCTGAACCGGAGAACCACCTGTTTCTCGGTCATGGCCAATATGCTGGACGGCTGCAGCGTGTCGATTCCGAGCGGCCGCGGACAGGCCGGCATGCCGGTCGGCGTCTCGCTCGGCATGCCGGCGGGGTCCGAGCGGGAACTGCTGTCGTGGGCGCTGCGCGTAGAGTCCGCCATCCAATATCGAGTCGAGGAGAAATGAATGACGAGTGTTTCCGCCAAAAAGATGTCCGCCGCCGAGTCGCAGCTGCTCGTGGTCGACATGCAGGAACGGCTGCTGCCGGCCATGCATGCCGGACCGCGGGCGCTGGAGCGCGTCCTGGCGCTGGCCGGGACGGCAGCCGACCTGGCCATCCCGTGGCTGTGCTCCGAGCAATACCCGCAGGGGCTCGGGCCGACGGTGCAACCGCTGGCCGCCCTGCTGTCCGCCGATCAGCCCGCGCTTGCCAAGCTGGCGTTCTCCTGCGTGGGCGAGCCCGCGCTGGCCGCGCGCATGTCGCAGCTGCGCGAGCGGGCCGGCCGGCGCCAGGCCATCGTGACGGGTATCGAGGCGCATGTGTGCGTGCTGCAGACCTGCCTGGACCTGCTGGCGCAGGGCTTCGAGGTGTTCGTGGTGGCCGACGCGGTCGACTCGCGCCATCCCGCCAACCATGCCCTGGCGCTGGACCGCATGCGGCAGGCGGGGGCCTCGATCGTATCCACCGAGATGGTGCTGTTCGAATGGGTCGGCGCGGCGGGCACCGATGCGTTCAAGCACGTGTCGCGGCGCGTGAAGGGCTTGTCATGAGCGCTGGCCTGGATGCCGGATCGTGGCGGCTGCCGGTCGTCGAACTGGGCCGCATGCTGACGCAGGGGGCGACGGATCCGGTCGAGCTGGCGGAGTACTTCATCGCGCGCATCCAGACCTGCCCCGACCGCGCGGTACTGATCTCGACCTGCTTCGAGCGGGCGCGCGGGGAGGCCGCGCAGAGCGCCGCGCGCCATCGCGCGGGCAAGCCACTGGGACCGCTCGACGGCATCCCCGTCATCTGGAAAGACAACATCGACGTGGCCGGCAGCGTCACCACGGCGGGGTCCGCCCTGTTCAGGGACGCGGCGCCGGCGCGCGAAGACGCGGCGGTCGTGCGCCGCCTCGCCGCTGCCGGCATGGTCACGCTGGGCAAGGCCAATCTGAGCGAATTCGCCTATACCGCCCTGGGGATGAATCCGCATTTCGGCACGCCGCGCAATCCGCTGGCCACGGGCGAGGCGCGTGTGCCGGGCGGCTCCTCCAGCGGGTCGGCGGTCGCCGTCGCGGCCGGCCTGGCGCCCGTGGCGATCGGCACCGATACAGGCGGTTCGACCCGGGTGCCGGCGGCGTTCAACGGCCTGGTCGGCTTCAAGCCCGCGGAGAGCCGCTACGACAGGACCGGCGTGTTTCCGCTGTCGACCACGCTCGACACGGTGGGCGTGCTGGCGCGCGGCGCCGCCGATTGCCTGCTGGTGGACCGGGCGCTCACCGGCGAGGACGAGCCGGATGAAGGCCGGCCGCTGCCCTTGTCGGAGGTGTCGATCGTGGTGCCGCACGAGTACGCCAGCGTGCCGGTGGAGCCGGAGGTGACGCGCAACTTCCTGGATGCCGTCGACCGGCTGGAGAAGCTCGGCGCGCGCGTGAAGCAGCGGTCGGTGCCCGAACTGGAGATGATGCAGCGTCTGGTCGACGAACACGGCGCATTCGCGGCGGCCGAGGCCTATGCCGTTCATGCGAAGCTGCTGGAGAGCCGCAGCGCGGAACGGATGGATCCGTTCGTGCGGGCGCGCATGCTGGCAGGCCGGCCCATGGCCGGCCTGCATTTCACGGCGCTGCGCGAAGGTCGGCTGCGGCTGCGGCGCAGCCTGCGCGCCGCCGCCGGCGACGCGCTCATCGCCGTGCCGACCGTGCCGCACGTGGCGCCGCTGCTCGAGCCCCTGGCCAACGACCCGGCGCTGTTCGCGCAGACCAATCTGCGCACGATCAGCAATACCCACCTGGGAAATCTGCTGAACCTGTGCGGCCTGGCCATCCCCAGCGGCACCGGCCAGGCGGGCATGCCCACCAGCATCCTGTTCCAGGGCATGGCCGGGACCGAAAGCGCGCTGCTGCGGGCGGGCGTGTCGCTGCAGGCGGCCCTGGAGCGGGGATGAGCGGCCGCGGCATTTCGTCATTCATGAAGTCATAAAGGAGCGTACGGCATGGCAAAGGAAATATTGTGCGGATTCGGCATCGACGTGGATGCCGTGGCGGGATGGCTCGGCTCCTACGGCGGCGAGGATTCCCCCGACGACATCTCGCGCGGCCTGTTCGCCGGCGAAGTGGGCGTGCCGCGCCTGCTGTCGCTGTTCGAGCGGTTCGGCATCAAGACCACCTGGTTCGTGCCGGGCCACTCCGTCGAGACCTTCCCCGAGCAGATCCGCAAGGTGAGCGAGGCCGGCCACGAGATCGGCGTCCACGGCTACTCGCACGAGAATCCCATCGCGATGAGCGCGCAGCAGGAAGAAGACGTCCTGGACAAGTGCATCGAGCTGATCACGGAGATTTCCGGGCGCAGGCCTACGGGCTATGTCGCGCCGTGGTGGGAGTTCAGCGGCATCACCAACGAACTGCTGCTGAAGAAGGGCATCAAGTACGACCACAGCCTGATGCACAAGGACTTCGAGCCCTACCGCGTGCGCGTCGGCGACAGCTGGACGCGGATCGACTACGGCAAGAAGGCCGGCGAGTGGATGAAGCCGCTGGTGCGCGGCAAGGAAACCCCGCTGATCGAGATCCCGGCCAGCTGGTACCTGGACGATCTGCCGCCGATGATGTTCATCAAGAAGTCGCCCAACAGCCATGGCTTCGTCAACCCGCGCCACCTGGAGGAGATGTGGCGCGACCAGTTCGACTGGGTCTACCGCGAGTGCGACTACGCGGTCTTTCCGATCACGATCCACCCCGATGTGTCGGGCCGGCCGCAGGTGCTGCTGATGCTGGAGCGGCTGTTCAACCACATGCGCAGCCATCCCGGGGTGCGCTTCGTGACGCTGGACGAGATGGCCGACGATTTCGACCGCCGCTTCCCGTTCGAGGGGTGAGGCGGCGCCTGGCGCGTTCAGCCGCGCCAGGAATCGAACTCGGCATAGGAGGCCAGCAGGGCCTGTTCGTCGGGCAGGTCGCCGATCAGCACGAGGTGCGAGCGCCGGTCGCCGCCCGGCCAGGCGTCGAGGTGGGCCGGCGGATGCATCAGGTGCTGCACCCCGTGCAGCACCGTGGGCCGGTCGGCGCCGGCGATGTTCAGCAGGCCCTTGATGCGCAGCAGGGTATCGCCGTAGCGGTATTGCAGCATGCTGAGCCAGGTGCCGAGCACGGTCCAGTCCAGCGGCGCATCGAAGGTCAGCGTGACGGTGCGGAACCGGCTGGCGTGCCGGTTCGCCGGCCGCGGACGCAGGTAGCCGTCGCCCGGCGCGTCGTCCGCCGGCAGCCAGCGGAGGATCTCCCTGGCGCGGCCGGGCGAGGCGATGTCTTCGTCGAGCCTCAGCCCGCCGGGGTCCGGCCCGTGCAGCGGCACTTCCAGCAGGGCGGTCCGGTTCAGCGCGCGCAGCGCCGCCACCAGCGCATCGACCCTGTCCGGCTCGGCGAGATCGGCCTTGGTGACGATGAGGCGGTCGGCGACGATCGCCTGCTTGGCCGATTCGGGGTAGTTCGACAATTGGCGCAGCCCCGCCACCGCGTCCACCGTGGCCACCACCGCGCCCAGGCGGAAATGGTGGACCAGCATGTCGTCCACCGTCAGCGTGTTGAGCACCGGCGTGGGGTCGGCCATGCCGGTGGTCTCGATGAATACGCGCCGGAACGGCGGCACCAGGCCGCGGTCCCGCCTGTCGAGCAGCCCGGCCAGCGCCGTCCGCATGTCGCTGTGCACGCCGCAGCAGATGCAGCCGTTCTTCAGGACGATGGTTTCCTGCTCGACGTAGTCGATCAGCAGGTGGTCCAGGCTGACGCTGCCCAGTTCGTTGATCAGCACCGCGCTGTCGGCGAATGCCGCGTCGGCCAGGAGCCGCTTGAGCAGGGTGGTCTTGCCGCTTCCCAGGAAACCGGTGACGACGTGGACCGGCAGCAGATCTTCAGCGGGCGGCATCGGCGGGGGCGGACGGTTCGGGGCGCAGCTGGATGCGCCCGGCCGAACGGACCAGCGCGAGGGGGTCGGGCTTGCGGCCGGTCAGCCTTTCCACGGCAGCCCAGATCTGCGCCAGGTCGTGGACGATCTCGGATTTTCCGGTGTAGCTTTCCAGCACGTAGGCGCTGCCCTGCCAGTCGCTGATCCGGCAGGCATACGCGGCCAGTATCTGCCTGAGAATCCCCAGCCGCGCCAGGCGCTGCCGGCGCGGCGTATCGGCGCCGCCCTGGTCGGCCCAGTGGCGGCGCTGGACGAGCACTCCGCACAAACCGCACATGTCATTCCTCGCGCGATGCTGCTTTGCCGGACGGTTGGCTGCGATTGTACAGGTGGCCTCCCGTCGGCTTGCTCAGCCCGCGTTTTCCAGCGCGGCCGCGATGGCCTTGCCCAGATCGGTGGTGCTGCCGGTGCCGCCGAGGTCGGGCGTCAGGCGTTCGCCGCCTTCCAGCGCCGATTCGATCGCAGCGACGATCGCATCGTGCGCGGCCCGGTAGTTCGGCGCGCCGTCGCCCAGGAAGTCGAGCATCATGGCGCCGGACCAGATCATCGCGATGGGGTTGGCGATATTGCGGCCGTAGATGTCCGGAGCCGAGCCGTGCACCGGCTCGAACAGCGAGGGATAGCGCCGTTCGGGATTCAGATTGGCCGACGGCGCCAGGCCGATGGTGCCGGTGCAGGCGGGGCCGAGGTCCGACAGGATGTCGCCGAACAGGTTGGAGGCCACGACCACGTCGAAGCGCTGCGGATTGAGGACGAAGTGGGCGGCCAGGATGTCGATGTGGTATTTGTCCCAAGCCACGTCGGGAAAGCCGGCGGCGACCGCCTCCAGCCGCTTGTCCCAGAACGGCATGCTGATGGAAATGCCGTTCGATTTGGTGGCCGAGGTCAGGTGGCGCTTGGGCCGGCTTCGGGCCAGGTCGAACGCATACTTCAGGATGCGGTCCACGCCGTAGCGCGAGAAGACCGCCTCCTGGACCACGACCTCGCGCTCGGTGCCCTCGTACATATGGCCGCCCACTGACGAATACTCGCCTTCGGAATTCTCGCGGACCACCAGGAAATCGATGTCGCCGGGACGGCGGCCGCTCAACGGGCACGGCACGCCCGGCAGCAGTCGCACCGGCCGCAGGTTGACGTATTCGTCGAACCTGCGCCGGAACTGCAGCAGCGAGCCCCACAGCGAGATGTGGTCGGGCACCTTGTCGGGCCAGCCGACCGCGCCGAAATAGATGGCGTCGAATCCCTGCAGCCGTTCGAACCAGTCGTCGGGCATCATCTGGCCGTGCTTCAGGTAATAGTCGCAATTGGCCCAGTCGAAGGTTTCGTAGCCAAGGGCAAGGTCGAACCTGCGCGCCGCCGCTTCCAGTACCCGCAGGCCCTCGGGCATGACTTCGTTGCCGATGCCGTCGCCGGCGATGACTGCTATCTTGTGCATATTCCGTTTCCAGGCCTTGCTCAGGCTTGCGCCTTCAGCCAGGAGGCTTGTTCGAGGATGCTGCGCGCGCGCTTCAGCGCGCGCTCCAGCGCGTTCAGTTCCGTGTCGGTCCAGGTGCGCGTGCCCGGAATATGATGGACCGAGATCCATCCCATCATGTGGTCGCCGGCAAGAATGGGGCCGAGCACCTGGGCCTTGACGCCGTAGACGTTCATCAGGGCCGCGGGCGGCGGCACTTCCGAGTTGACGCAGTCGTCCTGCACCAGCAGCCTGCGGTTGGCTTCGAGCCAGCGGACGGTGCCCAGGCTGCGCTGGTTCAGCGACGAGTCGAGCTTCAACGGCGCCACGCCGGGGGCGGTGGCCTCCGCGTAGACGTCGTCGCAGTGGATGTTGTGTTCCGGCACGTCCAGGCGGATGGTGGTGCGGCTTGCCTTGCATTCGTGGAGCAGCTCCTGCATCACCTCCTGCAGCGCGTTGATGACGGGATGGTCGCGCAGCAGCATGCCCCAGCCGTGTATGGGGCGGTCCACGCCGGCCATCGCCAGGGCATGCCACGCCGTCACGGCGATGCTATCGAGCACCGGCTTGCCGAGTTCGTGCTCCATTTCGTCCAGCAGCACGGTGGCAGGCAGATTGGTGCAGCCAACCATCAGGCAATCGGCCTCGGGATGATCGGCGTCGCGCAGCAGCTGGCGCAGGCGTTCGAACGTCGTCCGGCCGACGCGCACATTGACCGTTTCGTCCAGGCGAGCCTGGCGGATGCCGTGGAAGCCTTCCTTTTCATAGGAGGCCAGCATCTTCGCGGTCGGGCCCTCGACGTACGGGACCGCCAGGCCGTAGCGCCGCACGCCGTATTTGCGGAAAGCCTCGACCTGCGCCAGCGAAGAGGTCGACGCCGCAATGCCGGTATGCCGCGTAATGCTTTCGCAGATCTCGCGGTCGATATCGAGTCCTTCGCCCGACCAGGCGCCGGACGTGCCGTTCCAGATGATGGCGTCGACTTCCGCGTCCGCCAGCAGGCGGGCCGCCGCGAGCATCGAGTCAGTCTGGAACTGCCCGACGTCGGCCGGATCCAGCGTCAGCGTCCTGACGCTCAGGCGCGCGCAGTGGACCGACACCAGATCGCCGACGGGCTCGAACATCATGGCCGTGAGCGGCTCCAGCGCGGTGTTGGAGGACGGGGTGATGAAACCTATTTTCTTGAGTGACCCAAGACCGTCTCGCGACAGCAGGCGCTTGCGCATGTTGATCCCCTTGTGTAGAGCCGGCGGCTTCGCCGGATCGGCTCGGACATTGTAGTGAGCGGCGCAAGGGATTTACTGCCACGCTTCGTGAATGCCCAGAACACAAATCAGAAAGAATCGGCGGGCAATTCCCGGTAGCGGGCAATTGCGGAGGGCTTGGCGATGGGGTAACTTAAATAAACAAAAGCTATAGGTGTCGGAGGAAGGACCTTTCTTTTCGATAAGGGGTGGGCCGAACGCCTTGCCATGCAGAAATTTCCCGCCAATCCGGATTTGCAAGTATTCATCACGGTCGTTCGGAAAGGCGGATTCGCCGCGGCGGCCGAAGAACTGGGCGTTTCGCCGGCCTATATCAGCAAGAGGGTGCGCCTGCTCGAACAGGAACTGGGCACGCCGCTATTGCATCGGACCACCCGGCGCGTGGCCGTCACCGAGGCCGGCGAGCGGGTCTACCACCTGGCCCAGGGCGTCCTCGACCAGCTCGACCAGCTCGTGCAAGGCGTGCGGATCACCCAGCAGATTCCGCGCGGCTCGTTGCGCATCAGCAGCAGTTTCGGATTCGGGCGCAACATCGTGGCGCCCGCCATCTCCGCATTGCGCGAACGCTATCCGACCCTGCAGGTACGCCTGGAGGTCTTCGATCGGCTGGTGGATGTCGCCACCGAAGGCTACGACCTGGATTTCAGGGTCGGCGACGACATCGCGCCCCACCTGATCGCGCGCCGCCTGGGCGCCAACAAGCGGATCCTGTGCGCCTCGCCCAAGTATCTTCGGGAACGCGGCACGCCTCGCGTCCTGTCCGATCTGTTGAACCATGATTGCCTGGTGATCAAGGAACGGGACCATCCGTTCGGCGTGTGGCGGCTGCGTGCCGGCGCCAAGGAAGAAACCGTCAAGGTAACGGGTTCCCTGTCGACCAACAATGGCGAGATCGCCCTGGGCTGGGCGGTCGAAGGGCGCGGGATCCTGCTGCGCTCGCTCTGGAACATCGAGCCGGCGATCAGGTCGGGAAAACTGGTCCACATCCTGCCGGACTATTGCCAGGAGGCGAACTTCTGGGCCGTCTACCCCTCGCGCTTGGACAATTCCGCCAAAGTGCGCGTGACGGTGGAGTTCATGGATGCCTATCTGCGCAAGCTGCAGGCGTCCCACGAAGGGCGCTACCTGCCCTGACCGCGCGGCCGGGGCGGCCCGCGTCTAGCCCGGCGTCGATCCCAGCAGCCACAGCAGCAGGGGCGCCAGCAGCAGGAACGCCAGCGTCGACACCAGCACGGCGCCCGCCGAGACGTCGGCCACGTCGGTATAGCGCCTGGCGTAGATATAGCTGACGACGGCGCAGGGCATGGCCATCTGCAGTGTCAGGGCGCCCGCGACGTCCGCCGGCAGCGCCACGCGGCTGGCGGCATAGCCCGCTGCGAGGCCGATCGCCAGCCGCATCGCGCTTATCTTGGCGCCGGCGCGCAGGCCGTCGGACGGGATGAGGGCCAGCGCGTGTCCCAGGCTCAGCAGCATGAGGGGCACGGTCATGCTGCCGACCAGGTCGGTGGTGTCGAGTATCCACTGCGGCGGCACGAAGTCCGACAGCCGGCAGGCCACCGCCAGCAGGGCAGACAGCAGGACCGGGCTCCTCCACGCCGGGGGCATGCCGTGCGTGGCGGGCAGCGTGCGCACGCCGACCGTGTGCTGAAGGAAGGTACATATGGCGAAGAAGGCGACGGCCGTCGACAGGCCGGCGTCGCCGAACGCCATGTGGGAAACCGGCAGGCCCAGGTTGCCGGCATTGGGAAACGTCACGGTGGGCAGCAGCTTGCGCACCGGCAGGCGGGCCAGCTTCAGCGCCGCCGCGCCCGCCGCCATGGTCAGCCCCAGGGCTAGCACCGACGCGGCGGCGATGACGGCGATCACATGGTTGCTGAGCGGCGTGGTAACCAGGATATGGAAGATCAGCGCCGGCGTGGCGACCGTGGTGACCAGCAGGCTCAGGAAATGGGCAGGAAATTCCAGTCCCTTCTTGGCCCAAGCCGCGCCGATTGCAATGACCGTAACGGGCGGGGCCAGCAGCCCCAGTATCGAGACGTAGGGGATCAGGAGGCCCATGCCCAGGTATCGTGCCGGAAAGTCGAAGACCCGCAGCATAGCGCGAACGCGGCGCCATTCGCGCGCATCGGGCGGCCGTGCCGGATCGCTTCGGGTTTCCCGGTCAACGGTTCCACGGGTTGATCACGGAGATTCCGCAGTCGCCGAAGTCTTTGGCGTTGCGCGTTGCCAGGCTCGCGCCACGCGAGCGCGCAATGGCCGCGATCATGGCATCGAACTGGCTGATCGGCCGGCCCATCGCCCGGCGCGTTGCCGCGATCTCGGCGTAGGCGCCCGCCGCGTCGCTATCGAAACCCAGCACCTGTCCTGCGAAATCCGCCGCGAAAATGGCCTGCACCGCCGTCAGCAGGGCCGACTTGCGTTGGCCATCGGGCAGCAGCCGCACGCCATGAAGCAGCTCGCCTTGCGTCACCGTCGTGGTGAACAGCGCGAAGCGCGGCTGGCTTTCCAGCCACGCCAGCATTTGCGGATCGGGAGCCGGCCGCAGGATCTCGGACAGCACATTGGTATCCAGAACGATCACGCGCCCAGCTCCGGCGGCGTGCGGATCGCTTCGCGGGCCGGCTGTTCCAGTTCGATGCCTCCCAGCGGCGCGATACGCGCCCGGACCGCCGCCATCAAGGAAACGCCCCGTGCCGGCTCGACGGACAATGCGGCGCGCAGGATGTCGCGCGCTTCGTCTTCCATCGAACGGCCGTGCAAAGCCGCCTGCACGCGCAAGCGCCCCTTGAGCTGATCGTCGATGTTGCGGATGGTCATGGTTGCCATGGGCACCTCGTTAATCATTGACTGCATTTTAATCATTGATGGATGCTCTGACAACTTTTTCATGAAGTCCCTCTGCGACGTCCTGAGTTTCAGTTCGTCCGATCGGGCAGCCGGTACTGCACGGCCTCCGCAATATGGGCTGGTCCGATCGTGTCGGCGCCGGCCAGGTCGGCCACGGTGCGGGCCACCCGCAGGATGCGGTGGCCCGCCCGCGCCGAGCCGCCCATGCGCAGCAGCGCCCGCTTCCACAGGCGGTGGGCGTCGGGTTCGAGCCGGCAGTGGGCTTCGGTGCCGGTGGCGTCCAGGGCGCCGTTGCTGCGGCCCTGGCGCGCCAGCTGGCGCCGGTGGGCGGCCTCCACGCGCGGGCGGATGGCGGCGGTGGGTTCGGCCGGCGGCGCGTCGGGCCAGTCGTCGGCCGGCGGCGGCACGTCCACATAAAGGTCGATGCGGTCGAGCAGCGGGCCGGAGACGCGGGCCCTGTAGGCGGCCACCTGGTCCGGAGTGCAGGAGCAGGCGCGCCGCGGATGGCCGTGCCAGCCGCAGCGGCAGGGGTTCATCGCCGCCACCAGCTGGAAGCGGGCCGGGTAGCAGACGCGGTAGCCGACGCGGGCGATGGCGACGCGGCCGGTTTCCATCGGTTCGCGCAGCATGTCGAGCACGTGGCGGCCGAACTCGGGCAGCTCGTCGAGAAATAGGACGCCCAGGTGGGCCAGGCTGATTTCGCCGGGGCGGGGCCGGGTGCCGCCGCCGACCAGCGCGGCGGCGCTGGTGGAATGATGCGGCGCCCGCAGCGGGCGCGCGCCCAGTGCGATGCCGGCCGAAGGCTCGCCGCCGGCGGCCAGGCCGGCGATGGCCGCCGCTTCCAGCGCTTCGACCGGCTCGAGCGGCGGCAGAAGGCCGGGCAGGCGCTGCGCCAGCATGGTCTTGCCGGCGCCGGGCGAACCGCTCAGCAGCAGGCTGTGGCCGCCGGCCGCGGCGACCTCCAGCGCGCGCCGGGCGCCCGCCTGGCCTTTGACGTCGGCCATGCACGGCACGGCAGGCGCAGCGGCGGCCGGCGCCGGCTGGGCGGGCGCCAGAGCGGCG